>JANYAB010000453.1 GCA_025355225.1 Bacteroidota bacterium | reverse complement strand
TAACATTTGCAGCGGGGCCTCAAAAATGGTGTACATGGCCAGCTGATGACATCGTGTGCCCTGGCTCATCGGATTGCTGTTTACCGGACGATAGGCTGGTTTTTCAGCATTTCTCATTGCACCCGGGGTATAATCCATTGGTCCCGACATCATACGGATAAATGGAATGCTTACATCGTATCCCGGTTGGTTGTCAGTACCCCACTTCATGTTTTCGAGGCCCTTCACGCCTTCACAGTTGATCACGTTCGGATAGGTGCGCTGCATGCCACTGGGTTTATACATGCCGTGATAATCAACCAGTAAATGATGTTCGGCTGCTTTCTTTGCTATTTCGTATAAGGAACTTACTGTTTTTTGGTCATCGCGGTCGATAAAATCAATCTTGAAGCCCTTTATACCCATTTGAGCGAATTTGGCAAACAAGCCTTCCGTATCCCGGGTAATGGCGTACCACGTCGACCATAATATAACACCTACATTTTTTTGTTTGCCATAATCAACTATTTGCTGTACATCAAGCTTTGATATGGTGAGATCGTGATCATCAGACCAGCCTTCGTCAATGATGATGTATTCGAGCTTATTGGCTGCCGCGAAGTCGATATAGTATTTGTAAGTGGGTACGTTGATTCCTGATTTAAAATCGACATGACTGATGTTCCAGTCGTTCCACCAATCCCAGGCTACCTTACCCGGCTTTATCCACGAGTAATCAGTTATTTGCGATGGCGCGGCGAGCCGCTGCATCATATCATTATCAGCCAGTTGTTTATCTTCGGTGCTGATCACAACAACCCGCCAGGGAAAACTGCGTGTACCATTAGTTTTGGCAATATAATCAGCACGTTTATTTACTACATAATTTAGGCCATGAATGGACTCTTCGGTGGGGTAGGTTGCGAAAACACCATGCAGGTTCTTTAGACCCTCAATACCCGGAGTAAGGTACATGCCCGGATAATCCTGGAGGTCAGCTTCCAATAGGGCCGCTTTTTTCCCATTCCCCAAATCAACCAGCACCGGCATAAATGCAAGCGTGTCTTTTTTTATTGCCGAAAGATTAATATGATCATAATGTGCTTCGTATGAGGTATTGAATTTATCCTTGTTCCGGTAATCATTTACAAATGGCAGAAAAGCTTTGTCGTCGTCCTTGAAATTAAAATTGGCTTCTTCGTTTATCACAGTTAATGTACCCTTTTTCTGCGTAAAAAATCGATAAGCCATACCATCATTGTAAGCCCTGAACAGGAGTCCGTAGTCGCCCTTGAAAGTTAGCGTTAATTGGTTATAGTTATCTTGTACTTTGTCTTTTTTATAGATCGGGGTGCCTATCTCTCCCCTAACCGACACATTCTTAGTGCTTTTCACCACTGCGTTTTTTCCTACCGTTTCGCCATTATCTAAAGCCATAGATACTGCGGAGGGCAATATCGCCTCAGTACTCTCATGTTTTACAGACCAGCTAACTGTTTTCCCGGCCGTGATCATCAGATCAATTTTTCCATCCGGTGATTTTACATGATATATTTTCTCAGACTGTGCATAAGAAGCGGCAAATAGCAGCATAAAAAACAGGACCAAAAGTGCTTTCAGTTTCATCGGATCTTAAAGTTTAATGATTGACGGTTTATACTTAGCCGAAACTAATTAAAAACCGTATTAATGACAATTTTATTTTAAAAGTCCGAAAGACCGAAAGTCGGGAAGTCCGAAAGACAAGAAGTTCTTTGCTCGTTTTCTTAAAGATACTACTAAAAACTTTCGGACCCATGCGGACTTCCCGACTTTTGGACTACCTAATTAGTCTGTTTATACACGCGCACATAATCAACATACATGCTTTCGGGTAAAAGACTTTCATCCACAGTTTGGCCAGGGAAATCACCTGCCACCGCGAGATTTAAAATGATAAAGAAAGGCAAATGGAAGGCGTCTGTTCCATTAATATTGTTGGCAATATTACCAGTCTGGTAAAGGACATTATCAACATACCACCTTATTTCGTTGCTGTCCCATTCCACAGCGTAAATATGATAACTGCCTGCGGTAGTAGTCGTTGTGCTGCCGTAGGATACATGCCCGTTGACATTCCAGTGCATAGTGCCATAAATAACATTATCAGAATTTATGTGTTCCATAATATCAATTTCACCACAGGTTGGCCAGTTTACCGTGTTTATGTTGGCGCCCAACATCCAAAAAGCAGGCCACATGCCTTGCCCAAGCGGCAATTGTATGCGCGCTTCTATTCGGCCGTACTGCGGCGAAAACTTACCAAACGTGGTTATTTTTCCGGATGTATATGGCTGGCCACCAAAAGTTTGTTTTTTAGCAGTGATTACCAGGTTGCTATTAGCTATGCTCACGTTCGACTGAAGGTAATACTCCTTTTCGTTATTTACCCCGGGGTTGCGGTTTTCGAATACCCATTTTGTGGTATCAACTGCCGCTTCGTCAAACTCATCCGACCAAACCATTGAATATATAGGCGCTACCGGTGGAGTAGGTGTTGGAATGATAATTACAGCTGGCTTTGGGCTTTCATTTTTACACGAGGCAAAGTGAAGAAGCAACGCCGAAATAAATGCAATAGAAAGTAGCTTTTTGATAATTGATCTATTTTATTGGTTTAATAAATTTCATATACTTAATTTAAGATAAGTATATTTTAGGTTTATAATTGCTACACAGCAATTTATAGTTCAATGCAAGATAGCATTAATATCACTTAGTGTATAAAATACATGACTAAAAATTAATTTCTGTTTGACGATTGAGCACATAATAAATCAAAAACCATGTCATTTTGGACCTGCGCGGAGGCCGTGTTGGGGAGCAGGTGAGAAATCTTATACTACATGCTTAGCTTAGCCAACTGGGTTTTTGCATAGATTTCTCGTCCGCCGCGCTCTTTCCTATTAGGCTCCTTCGACATATTCCTTTAGTTAAAGCGAAAAGTAAATGGTAATCGCTAAACACGTTAGTAATAATGCAATTGTTTAAAAAATTCCATTTCACCTTTTCCCGGATTTCAGGATAAAGAGGACTGTGGTACATAAGGTTAAAAAAATAGCAATACAATAGCACACCATTTTCTATAGTTTTAGTTACCGCTTTTATGGCTTATATGGATGCCGTGGTATTGATGTACGCCCGGCCTGTTGCCGTATGATAAATTGGACATAGCAAAGTGATTGTATTTTTCCTTGTACCTTTTAAATACATCATCCGGCTGTTTTACGCC
>JANYAB010000435.1 GCA_025355225.1 Bacteroidota bacterium | reverse complement strand
TACCTCAGATAAAAAGAGCGGTTTAAAAACAACTTCTGGGAAAAGAAAACCGCCGGTTAAGCGCCTGGCGTCAGCGGCAATTTTAAAACGGGAAGAGGATGAACAATAATCAGCAGCAGCGCAGTTTCTTTTTTAATGTGGATTGGGTATTGGTATTTATTTACCTGGCATTATGTACCATTGGCTGGTTAAATATTCACTCCGCCGCGTTTGATGAAAAGCATCCCGGTTTTATGGATTTAGATGCCAACTATGGCAAGCAGTTTTTATATATCATTGTAGGTGTGGTAACAGGAATAATTATCCTGCTGCTCGAAAGCAGGTTTTTCAGTACTCTTGCCCCTGTGATCTATGGTATAACTATCTTACTGCTCATATTGGTGTTGGTTGTAGGACGAAATGTCGGCGGCAACCGGGCCTGGATATCGCTTGGCGGAGGGTTTAGATTGCAACCGGCCGAATTTGCAAAACTGAGTACTTGTTTACTGCTGGCCAGGTACCTGAGCGGAACAAACGTTAGGGTGACAGAGACAAAGTCGTTCCTTATCGCTGCGAGCATTATTGTTTTCCCCATGTTCCTCATCATGCTGCAGCCCGACGCCGGTTCAACACTCGTTTTTAGTACATTGCTGTTTGTTTTGTACCGGGAAGGCATTTCGCCCTATTTTCTAATCCTCGAAGGCTTGTTTATCACACTGTTTGTTTTAACCCTAAAGCTTAATAATTTATCGTTTATTGTTGGCGGACTTGTTGTTCTCGGCCTCATCATCCTATTCTTTGTAAGGCGAAACAGGAAGATTGTACCGGTAATCCTTACAGGGCTTGCGATATGCATAGCATTTGTTTTTAGCGTTAAGTTTATATACACCTCTATTTTAAAACCTCATCAAAAAGTACGTATAGATATTGTATTGGGTATAACCAATGATATCAAAGGGAAAGGGTACAACGTTAACCAATCAATAATAGCTATCGGATCAGGTAAACTTTGGGGCAGAGGTTATATGCAGGGTACCCAAACCAAGTATTCTTTCGTACCAGAACAGAGCACCGATTTTATTTTTTGCACAGTAGGCGAGGAGTGGGGTTTTGCCGGCTCGGTAGTGGTGCTCGGTTTGTACCTGTTTTTGGTATTACGCATCATCATGGTTGCCGAGCGGCAGCGATCGCCATTCTCACGCATTTACGCTTATGGGGTGGCATCCGTTATATTTTTCCACGTCATCATTAATATAGGGATGACCATCGGGGTGGTGCCATCAATTGGTATACCTTTACCGCTAATAAGCTACGGCGGGTCTTCACTGCTTAGTTTCACCATCATGCTGTTTATACTGATCAAACTCGATTCAAATCGCATGGGGATGATTTATGCGTAGTGAAATAAATTCTAAATCCTAAGCTCTAAATTCTAATCAATTCTTCGACTTAAGACTTTGGACTAAAGACTGCCGACTCAAACCGGTTTAAACCTGTATCCCAGCCACGCATAAAAAATGCCGGTAACTATAAAGGCAATAGCCGTAAATACAATAATGGTAACGGCGCCGAAAGCTGCATCAAAGATGATGAGCAGGCCTAAAATAGCGGTAATTAGTCCGCCGGACAACAATAACCACGACCTGCCGGCCAGTCGCGAAAAGCCAAAAAGGGAAGCTGCACCAATTAAGAACCAGATACCTACCAGGATACGCAATATAGCCTCGCTTGCTGCGATGTGACCCATCAGGACGACCCCGATCAGGAGATCAATAAGGCCGAGCATTAAATGCCACCCGCGGTTGGCGCTATCACGGTACCCCGTAACGCGAAGTAATTCGGCGATCCCGGCCAAAAGGATCACCAAGCCAAAAATAAAGCCCAGCGCAGCATAACTGATGGCTGGCGAAAAGATCATATAAATGCCTAACCCGATGAAAAGTATTCCTCTAATTAAAAATACCCACCAGTGGCGTACGCTGTGATCGACTGCTAATTCCATGATTCCTTTTTACAGGAAACTTACAGATCGACGAAAAGTTTTAGCTTGAGGGAAGTTTTACTACGGAACGGAGCTCTGACCTTTAATAATACCGGTAAAAATAGCACGTTGTCACCGCTATACTATTAATTCTCCCATTTAATCCGGTTTCATGCTATAGCCCAGCCAGGAATAAAATAAGCCGGTTATTATAAAGGCAATGGTTGTAAAAACAAGGATTGTGACGGAGCTAAATGCTGCATCGAATATAATAAATAGACCGACAACAGCCGTAATAACCCCAACCATGTTTAACAAAAC
>JANYAB010000408.1 GCA_025355225.1 Bacteroidota bacterium | reverse complement strand
AAACGTCATTGCGAGTACCCACCAGGGCGCCCTGGAAAAGATATTGAATGACGTGTTTAAAAGTGCAGTTTTGTCAAAAAAACAAGGCAAGCTACATAACCCGTCAATCCATTGGTGCCTACCAGAGCCCGAAGGCGAGTTTGGGACTGTCACTCTTTGAAAAAGATATTACAGGGAACAATCCGCAAGGGCGTGTTTACCGTGCTTTTAAGCTTAAACATCCTTAAGAGGGACAGAGCTTGCCATGTTTTTTTATAAAAAAAGAACTATGAGCAAAGTTATCAAAAACAAGAAGAAAAAAGCATCGGGGAACGGCAGCGAAAAAAAGCTGGAACGTTTTGGCCTGATCCATCCCCATTCGGCAGGCATTGATGTAGGCAGTATGCTAATGGTGGTATCCTACACAGATCAGCAAGGTACGATCCACACCAGGGAGTTTGACAGCTTCACTCAAAGTCTTTACCTGTTAGCAGAACGACTACAGCAGGAAGGGGTTGAAAAAGTAGCGATGGAAGCTACCGGGCCTTACTGGCAGGCACTGTACAGTATATTGGAAAGCTACGGCATGGAGATGGTCGTAGTTAACCCCAGCCATTACAGGAATGTAGCTGCACAGAAAACCGATATCAACGATGCACAGTGGCTGCACCAGCTCCTTGCCCATGGACTGTTAAGAGAATCCCATATTGCCCCCGAACTCAACCGGGAACTCAGGGGATATCTTCATGAAAGGGATATTTATAAGAAGCAAAAAAGTGATACGCTGAACCGGATACAAAAAGCACTAACACAGATGAACGTTAAAGTCCAGCACCTGATAAGTGATATAGAAGGTGTGGCAGGAATGAAACTGTTGCGGGCGATAAGTTCGGGTAAAAATGATCCTGAAGAGTTACTAAGACTCATTAACATCAAAATCATGAAGGCCAGCCGGGAGGATTTACTTAGTTCTTTAAAAGGAGATTACCAGCAACAGTATACGAATATACTTTCCAAAACCTTGAAGACTTACGACTTCTTGAAGGAGCAAATGCAGGCTTATGAAACTTATATTGAAGGAACGCTCGTGAAGATGCTTGCCTATGATCTCACTCCTATAGCAAAGAAAAAAGGCCTGGTAAGAAAGAACCAATATAGTATCAACCTGAAGGATTATTTGCACGCGATTTTCGGAATAGACCTAACCGAAGTAGAAGGATTGGATGAGATTGGTCTGCTGACCATCCTTGCGGTAACAGGAACAAATATGAAAAAATGGCCAACAGCGGGGCATTTCACAAGTTGGCTTAACCTCTCACCCCGGCCTAAAATATCAGGAGGTAAAATAATAGGCTATGAAAAGCGAATGACCAATAACCCTGCAACCCAGGCTTTTCGGCTGGCAGCAAACAGCTTGTGGCAAAGCAAGGGACCAATGGGTCAACAATACCGAAAGCTGGCCGCAACAAAAGGGAAAGCTAAAGCGATAAAGGCAGTAGCCAGAAAATTAGCAGTGATCTTTTACAATCTGGTACTCAAGAAAGAAGCATACGATCCAACCCGGATACAGCCGGATATAGAGAAACAAACAGCCAGAAAAATCGCCCGTCTGCAAAAAGAAGCAGCAAAGCTTGGTCTAACCATTCAAAAAGCAGCCTGATAATGAATGATTTACAAATACGTCATTATAAGGAACGAAGCCACCTCTGAACTGTGCCTGTCAATGAACCTTTATTTCTTCTATTGACGATCTTGCGCTAATTATAAAAAGAGGAGGTTGTGTCTACGTCATGACCAATAAAATACATACAGTTTTATACACAGGTGTTACTTCGGACATAATTGCGGCTGAAAAGCGACCAAAGCTGGTAACAGGAAAAACAAGATAAAGCTTATTGATGGATTAAATCCAAAATGGGTGGATTTATATGATGGTCCGATAAATGAACAACTTTCTGCTTTTTGCTCAACAACAAAATCTTTCGCACTTGATTTGCAAGAGTAGAGGTGGCTTCGTTCCTCGTATTCTAGGTTTGTTATATTTCCAAATTTAATTTAAAAAAAGTTTTTTTAAGCTGATCTTCTATAGTTTTCCACATACATGGCGCCTCTTTTCACCAGTGAAAACATTCTTAGGATCAGCT
>JANYAB010000388.1 GCA_025355225.1 Bacteroidota bacterium | reverse complement strand
GCAAAAAAACGGACGGACAAAATCCCGAAGTGACAATCGATTTTGAAACGACCTTTTACCTCGTTTGTCCGCTTTGTCGCATTGCACCCCATACCAAAAAACGGACGGACATTTTGAGGCGAAGGGTGGGAAGGATAAAGGTTTTCCCGACGGAACTATGAACTATTAACCGTGAACTAAATTAAAACTTGTATAATCAGTTCATGTACTTTATGTTTGTTGGTATGCCCAGTAATATCAAACACCAGGAAACAATTGACTATTTTGTAAAGATAGTATGGCAAACAATGGCAAATCGTTATAACCAATTGGTTACCGAATTTGGCATTACGCAATCTATCGGGTATTTGCTCATCAATATTGACGAAAAAGAAGGCACTACCGTTTCGCAGGCGGCGGCGTTATTAGGACTTAAGTCGACAAGCCTGTCGCGTATGTTGAGCCAATTGGAAAAAACTGGGCTAATTTACCGGGAATCAAACGAGGGTGATAAGCGCTCGGTTAAAATTTATCTGACTGAATTAGGAAAAGAAAAGCGACACCTGGCACGGGGCGTGGTTAGGCAATTTAATAATTATTTGAATAAGCATATTAACGAGCACGATAAACAGTACCTTACTGATATGCTGAAAAAATTAAACCAGCTTACTATCAATTATAAACCCGAATAGAGCTCAACCGCTTATCTGCCCCCCCCAATAAATTGGTATTATATCCATCCAAACTATTTTAACTGATTTTTTTGAAACACAAATACATAAAGTGTACATCTGCCGTTTATGTATTAATTGTTAAAAAATGTTAAGCAGTCGTTTTTGAATTATAAAACGATAAATTTGCCGATTGAAATTTAAATGAACAAGTGGCTGTTACTACTATTAATTATTTGCTGTGGCATGGCGGGGTGCATTAAAACCAATAACGATGTGGCAGTGGAAAAGGCACAGGCAGCTATTGATGACAAACTAATTGCGAATTATTTATCGGACAATGGATTAACCGGCATAGCCAAAAAGGTTACCGACACTTCTGGGGTTTATTATATTGTTCTAAGGCAAGGCCAGGGCAATGATCTATATACTTCGTCAACCCAGGTAACGGTGGGCGATACCGGCAAGCTGCTGACTACCCAAAAGATATTTACAGAAACCAATAATTTTCACCCCTCATACATATTGGGACAAGTGATTTTGGGTTGGCGGTTAGGGATACCAAAAATTAATACGGGGGGTATTATAAGATTACTGATACCTTCGCGCTATGCTTACGGACCATATGCGCAGCCACAATTAGGCTTGCCTGCCAATGCAGTGCTCGACTTTGACATACAACTTTATAATGTAACGAATTGATATAAATGAAACTAAAACTTTTTACCCTTTTATTACTTGCTGCAATCGGCTTCGTGTCTTGCCGAAAATCCGGAACTGACCCTGATATTAAACAATATGATCAGCAACAAATACAAAGCTATATTGCTGCTAATGGCATAACAGGCATGCAAAATGATGTTGCCTTAGGAGATACTACCGGGATTTACTATAAAATAACAAATCAAGGTACCGGCCCGGTTGCCGACTACCCGGACGCTATATCCTTTGTTTATACTCTCAGATCGTTTGATGGCAAATTCGTTGCCGCAGATACAGTGTTAAATCACTATTATGGCTACCTGGGCCATGTGGCACCAAACGGCTTAATGCTTGGTATCCATAACTTTTTGAAGAATAAAGGCGGACAAATGAGGATCCTCATACCTTCACATTTAGCTTACGGAGTGAGCGGCGTAGGCAGCGGAAGCAAAACCATTACCAGTGGCCGTATTGCAGGCAATCAGTGTCTTGATTATACGGTGGAACTGATTAATAACCAGTCGGTGTATGATGATTTGGTGATTAATACCTACTTAGCGGCCAACGGTTTGACTGGCTACACTAAAACAGCGGATGGTTTGTATTATAAAATTACAACCCCAGGTACAGGAACAGATCCTATTACCTATAACTCGACAGTAAGCTGTAATTATACCGGCAGGTTACTTAACGGGACCACGTTTGACTCAAATTCGACAACAACCGGAGCATCTTTTGATGTTCCTGGCCTTACTCCCGGGGCAATGGAAGGTATACAACATGCTACAGTGGGAACAACTATTTCGATGCTCATACCATCAGCTTTAGGATACGGCACCGCAGGCGCAACTGGTACCACATCCACAATCCCTGCAAACGCCTGCTTAAGGTTTGAATTTACTGTTTTAACAGTTTCACCGTAATCATTTTCTTAAAGCCTCTTTAAATGCCTTAAGGCATCGTTCACGGGCAAAGGCATGATCGATAATGGGTTTTGGATATTTGCTGAAGTCAGCATATTCCGGAACCCATTTTTTTATGTAAGCTAATTGTGGGTCGAATTTTTTAAGCTGTGAATCCGGATTAAAAATTCGGAAATACGGCGCAGCATCGGTACCAGAACCAGCTGCCCACTGCCAGCCACCCACGTTGCTGGCCATTTCGTAATCCAAAAGTTTGCGTGCAAAATATCGTTCGCCCCAGCGCCAATCTATCAACAGGTCTTTGGTTAAAAAGCTGGCCACTACCATCCGTACTCTGTTATGCATATAGCCGGTAGCATTCAGTTCGCGCATTCCTGCATCAACAAGCGGATAGCCGGTTTCACCATGGCACCAGGCATTAAATTGCGTTTCATCATTCACCCATTGAATGCGATCATATTCCGGCCGGAACGCATGATTGGCGGTATGCGGAAAATGATATAGGATCATCATATAAAATTCGCGCCAAATCAGCTCGTTCAGCCATGTTTTCTCCTGGTATACATTGGCTTTTCGAGCCAGGTCTCTTATGCTGACCGTCCCGAATCGCAAATGCAAGCCGATATGTGAGGTGCCGTTTATTGCAGGATAGTTTCTTTTTTCAGCATAATCCTTAATTATTTCTTCA
>JANYAB010000380.1 GCA_025355225.1 Bacteroidota bacterium | reverse complement strand
GCAAAAAAAGAAAAATGTGTTGAAATATGGAAAACTGAAGGAGTTTCCCACATTCCAACACGACAAGCAAACAACAACAGTTATTCTTTATCTTTATCCGAAGTGTAAACTCAAACCAGGACTAAAATAAAGTGTAAACTTAAACCAGG
Source organism: Bacteroidota bacterium (assembly GCA_025355225.1). GTDB lineage: Bacteria > Bacteroidota > Bacteroidia > Sphingobacteriales > Sphingobacteriaceae > Mucilaginibacter. The sequence goes on along the minus strand of JANYAB010000380.1, from coordinate 4,618 downwards.
ATTATTCATTAAAAAGTGTAAACTTTTTTCAGGACGATACACACTGAACACGGCTGAACATCGATAAACACCTCATTATTAATTATATGCAAAACTTACCATTTTGGCTTGATGTTGATAATCAGCACTTTAAAAATTGACACTTTGTGACAAACTTCTGTCACGAAAACGCATTCAAAGTCATTATTTGAAAAGATATCAGTAACTAAGGTATTTGTATGGATCAATTAACCGTGTATGCTCTCAGCCTTGCCATAGTTTTTTATTACCTGTGCTTCGTGATCTAAAAATTCCTTCCAGCGCCTTTCCACGTCCAGGTTATTGCAATATTTCCTAGCCAGGCGAATGAAGGTAGTGTAATGCGTTGCCTCGCTTATCATCAATTCATGATAAAATTCGGATAATTGTTGGTCGTTAATATGTTCCGACATTACTTTAAAACGCTCACAACTACGGGCCTCTATCATAGCCGAAAACAGCAATCGGTCAAGCAATTGCCCTTCCCTGCCCCCGCCGGTGATCATAAACTTCCTTAACTCGTTTACATAATTATCTTTGCGTTCCTTCCCCAATACATATCCGCGTTCCAAAATAATATCATGTACCCGTTTAAAATGATCCATTTCTTCCTGCACCAACATGGCCATTTCCTGCACCAGATCTGACAGGTTTGGATTTTGTACGATTAAAGTGATGGCATTGCTTGCGGCTTTCTGTTCGCAAAAAGCATGATCGGTAAGTATCTCTTCAATATTGCTCTCCACCACATTTTTCACCCATAGCGGATCGGTAGGTAATTGAAGTTTTAAAATAGTTCTTTCGCTCACAAAGGCAAAAATAGGACTTTATTTAGCTGAAAGACCAAATGGGTGTAAATGAATTTGTAGCTACTAACCTGTTTGTTTGCTTAGATTGTTTAGACCCAGGGAATTTGGCTAAAGCCCGGCTTTGATTTCTTTTTTTATCTGTCGCTAAAGCCCTACGACAATGAATGTGACATAGTGTGTAAATTCATAGCCGTTCCTTTTAAGGAACGGGTAAGTAGGCAAGGAAACTAAGGGCTTTAGCCCAAATTAGCCAATATGCGACAATTTGATTTGTACCGTCAGAAAGACCAAAGCAAAAAGAACAATATTGAACTTTCCGCTTTGCGCTTAAAACTAACCCCAGAGGTCAATTTCTTTATCGAACTCACTTTCGTGGGCGTATTCATTTGCAGGATGAATTGATTCTTCGATCTTTGCCATCAATAATATTTTATCGAAAAGCTCTAATACGTCGATCTTTTCAGGCATGTTATTTACAAAGTGCTGTAGTTTTTCTTTTGAGAGTTTCATAATAATCCGGGGAATTCTAAACCTATAATTATATTATTACGATATAAGTCCCTCCAAAGTTATAAAATTCATAAAATATATTTAACCGTTTCTGTACAAATTCTTACTCTCTATAAATTCCAGTACCGGATCAGGAACAAAATACTGGACGTTCTTTTTTTCGGCTAATGATTTACGGATAAATGTAGCTGATAGCTCCATTAAGGGAGTCATGGTAATAGTAACCGAGGGATGAGCAGCAAATTCTGCATTTTCATAGCCAGGGCGGGGGTAAACAAAAATACGGTAGTCGCGCAGGATCATCTTATAGTTCTTCCACTTATGAAGCGAGCCCAGATTATCCGAACCCATGATCAACGCAAATTCGTGCTCAGGATATTTCTCTTTTAAATGAGTAAGTGTATCAATCGTATAAGAGGGTTGCGGCAGCCTTAGCTCTACGTCGCTTACAGCAATGTTCTTCGAATTATCAGTAGCCAGCCGCGCCATTTCTAATCGGTCGTAAGTATTGATCAGGTCTCCATATTTTTTTAAAGGATTTTGTGGGGATACTACCAGCCAAACCTTATCCAGTGTGGTATGGTTGGCCATGTAGTTGGCGATAATTAAATGTCCTATATGTATGGGGTTAAATGACCCGAAGAGTAAACCTACTTTCATAGTTTGCAGTTTTGCCCCCGCCCCTAAAGGGGAGCATTTATCAATTCCCCCTTCAGGGGGTTAGGGGGTTTAGAAAATTAGCAACCAATTCCTCCGCTTCAACACATGCCGTTTGAAGATCGTGATTTTTGAGGATAATATCAAATTGCGGCGCATAATTCAATTCTTTTTCTGCTTTGGCAAACCGTTCCCGCAGCTTAGCTTCATTGTCGGTACCTCTTCCCGTCAATCGCTCCTTCAATACCTCTAATGACGGGGGTTGAACAAAAATAGCCAACGCATGTTCCCCGTATTTGCGTTTAAGGTGTAACCCGCCCTCCACATCAATGTCAAAAATCACAGTTTTGCCCTTTTTCCATATCCGCTCAATTTCCGTGCGCAAGGTGCCATAGAACGTTCCTGTGTACACTTCTTCAAACTCCACAAACTGCTTTGTAGCTATGCGGTGCAAAAATTCCTCCTTGCTTATAAAATAGTAATCTTTGTTGTTTTGTTCATCACCCCGGGCTTCGCGCGTTGTAGCCGAAATAGAAAACTCAAGCTCAGGTATTTTTGTCAGTAAATATTGTACAATGGTGGTTTTGCCTGCCCCTGATGGAGCCGAAAATATAATGAGTTTTCCTTCTTTAGTCATTAGTCATTAGTCATTGGGTCATTGGGCCATTCCATTTGCCACGATAAATCAATGACAAATGATTTAATGACTAATGACTATAAAACATTCAATAGCTGTTCTTTAATTTTTTCCAGCTCTTCTTTCATCCCAACTACCAATTTCTGAATATTGGCATCGTTTGCTTTCGAGCCTAAAGTATTTACTTCGCGACCGATCTCCTGTGAAATGAAGCCTAACTTTTTACCGTTGGCATCTGCATTTTTCAATGTTTCAATAAAATAGTCGCAATGGCTTTTTAGCCGTATTTTTTCCTCGGTAATATCCAGCCGGTCAATAAAATAGATCAACTCCTGTTCAAAACGGTTCTGATCGATATTTTCTCGCCCTACTGCATCACTTAAAAATTGGTTCAATCGTTCTTTAACTACCGGGATACGTTTAGGCTCCTCAATCTCCACCAATTCCAGATTTTTAAGGATAATATCGATACGATATTTTACATCCTGCTCCAATACATTACCTTCATCAGCTCTGAATTGCTGAAAAGCAGCTAATGCCTGTTGAAAGGTTTTTTCCACTAATTTCCATTCCTCCTCCGAAACGGTTTCTTCGTCATATTTAACCACTTCTGGCAGGCCTAACGCCAGTTGGAGTAAATTCCCGCCTGGTTCGCCAAGTTCAATGCTAACCGATTTTAGTTGGTTATAATAGTTTTTGAGTAATTCTGCATCTATTCCTGCGGCTTTTACCGAAGAATCAGCTTGTTCAACATTAATGGATAGGTTTACTTTGCCCCGCTCAATTTGTTTACTGCACTCATTGCGCAGCTGAAATTCCTTTTCCGAAAAGGCTTTGGGCAAACGAAGCGATATTTCGAGGAATTTACTATTCAGGGATTTAATTTCAACAGTATATTTTGTACTGCCCGAGTCAAAGCTGGCAATTCCATACCCTGTCATTGATTTTATCATGCGCAAAGATAGGTTTTTGAAGGTGAAAGCTGAAAGGTAAAAGCTGAAAGGTTTTTGAGTGTTTGGAATTAAAGTTTTGTCCCGAATTTGGCGTTTCGGATTTAGAATTTAGAATTTAGGTTTTGGAATTTAGAGCTTGGGATTTAGAATTTCGGTTTTAGCGTTTAGGATTTAGAGTTTCGGATTTAGGATTTAGAATTTAAAGCTTGGGATTTAGAATTTCGGTTTTAGCGTTTAGGATTTAGAGTTTAGAATTTATTACTTAAGCCTTCATTTAACATCTTTTTACATTATATGCGTTATACAATACTTAGTTTTACAACTTTACTTAACGATGCGTTTATATTATAAAATATTACTGACCACCATTAGCCTTAATTGTCTTTATGGGGTTGCTTTTGCCCAGCAGGTTTTAAATATAAAAGGAGCAGTCTTTAAAAAAAGCTCGTCGGATAGAATTGCCCAGGCATTAATCACCGATTTGAACAGCAAGGTGGTTATGATGAGCGATGAATTAGGTGGGTTCAATATCCGCGCTGCGATAGGGGACACATTGCTTATTACCAAAAATGATTATACCCCTCAAAAAAGAATGGTAATTAATGGGGATGACCTGGCGATATATATGCAGCCGGAGATTGAACTGAACCAGGTCAACATAAAAGGACAAACCAAAAAACAGGAATTAAATGAAGTAATGCGCGAATATCGAAGCCAGGGAACTTTTTATAATGGCAAACCACCGGTATTATCATTCCTTAATTCGCCAATTACAGGCTTTTATGAATTATTCGGCAAAACTCCAAATGAGGCGCGCAGGTTTGCTGCGTTTACGAAAACTGAGCTGGAATATAATGAAGTACACAGAAGGTACACCAAAGAATTGGTAAAAAGTGTCACCAAACTACCTGATGACGAAGCACAGAAATTTATGGAAACTTTTACCCCTTCGTTTGAAGACCTGAAGGAATGGAATGATTATCAATTGATAGTATACATCAAAAAATCAATGGCTTATTACCAAAAGAATAAAG
>JANYAB010000296.1 GCA_025355225.1 Bacteroidota bacterium | reverse complement strand
TACCAGGCAGGGAAAGGAAGTGGTAACCGGGACCGGTACCGGGTTCTTATTCTCGTCTGATGGTTATTTATTTACAAATAGTCATGTCGTAAAACAAGCCAAACAATTAAGGGCTATGCTGCATGACGGCAGCCTGTATAGCGCACAATTAATAGGAGATGACCCTTACACCGACCTGGCCATTCTGAAGATAGAAGCGGTCGACTATACTGCGGCCATAATGGGTAATTCTGATGAATTAAAGATCGGCCAGCTGGTGATCGCGATAGGCAACCCGCTTGGGTTTCAGCATACCGTTACCGCCGGGGTGATCAGCGCGCTGGGTCGTACCCTTTCCGGAGAAACAGGCGTTTCCATGGATAGCATGATCCAAACCGATGCTGCTCTTAATCCGGGTAATTCGGGCGGCCCGCTCATCAATGCTGAGGGCGAGGTGATAGGGGTAAATACGGCTGCAATACGCGGTGCGCAGGGTCTATGTTTTGCGATTAGTATCAATACCGCCAACTCGGTAGCCAATCAGCTGATCCGCTACGGTAAAGTTAAACGGGCTTATATCGGACTCAGTATGCAGCAAATTGGGCTGGTACCTAAATTACGAACGATACACCACCTTAAAAACCAACAAGCATTATTTGTTAACAAGGTTGAAGGGAACAGTCCGGCAGAAAAAGGCGGCATGCTAAGCGGAGATATCATTTATGCCTTTAACGATAAGATAGTCGAAACATCTGATCAATTGTTTAAAATGCTGACGGGTGATAAAGTGGGCCAGTTCCAATATATCAGTATTTTACGAAACAATCAAAAAAAAGAGCTGAGGGTTACGCCGGCGGAACGTTAAGAGTAAGTTTTAGGATATTGTTGTATCAAAATGAGGCGCAAATCATTCCAGTTAGGGCTTTTAACTTAAAAAGGTAGCACAAACAGTAATGGTCACTTATGGCCTTCCAATTCTTTTAACCTGTTTTTTGCTTCTTCATTTCCTGGATTAATGGCAATGGTCTTTTTAAAATAGGTGATGGCATCTTCCTTCCGCCCCAATAGGTCATAGGTTTTTGCCAGGCTTAACATGACGATGTCTCTATCCGGAAATTCTGCGGCGTTGTTTTCGAAAATGATCCTGGCTTCGTCATTCCTTTTCAAAGTATACAATTCATTGCCTAAAAAATCCATCGAAAGCCAGTTGATATAATAGTGGGCAGTATCATTTTTCATTTTTTTGTATTCTTCAACAGCTTTTATAGCCCCATCTTTAGCTAATACCCGTTCCATTACTTTATCAGCTGGTTGCTTTAGGATAAAAGGTTTGTTATACACGACCTTCATCAAGTTGGAGGTGATCCCAAAGAAATCAGTAGGTGAACTGTTGCAAAGAAATAAAATTAAGCTGTTTGTAGAAGGAATTCGGACTATGAAAGACAGAAATCCATCTGTCATCCCTAAATGAAAATTACAAAAAATACTGTCTGTTGTAGTGTATTTAAAATTCTGGTTAAACCATCCAAAACCATACCTCCACGGCTTTATACCAGGAGTAAACATTTGGTCGGTCAGCTTTTTATTGAGCAGAGTATTGTTGGTTAATGCCAAATGAAATTTAAAAAGATCCCCGACTGTAGAATATAGGTCGCCCGTTCCCATAGTATTGGACTGGTCGCGGAAATCCGAACTTGTATAACCGCCGAGGCTGTAATCATAACCTGTAGCTCTTTTGTTTACTACTTGGGTATGATAATATGATCCTGAACTATTCATCCCCAGTTTATCAAAAATATCTTCTTTCATTAATTGAGCATACGATTTTCCGGTAACCCTTTCCATAATATACCCAAGCGTAAAATAGCCCCAACTGCTATAATAATAACTGGTGCCCGGTTTAAACACCAATGCCGAATCTATAAAAAGTTTTATATAATCTTCTCTTGTAAAATACTGGCGGCTGACCCTTGGAAAAAAATCTTTTATTATGTCGTAGTTCGGTATGCCTGATGTGTGGCTGAGCAACTGCCGGATAGTTACCAGGCTCCCGTTTTTCTTTGAATATTCAGGAATGTAGTCGGAAATTGTTTTGTCGAGATCGATCAGCCCCTTCTGTACCTGTATGAGCATTAACGTTGCAGTAAGGGATTTTGAAACAGACCCAATCATGAATTTTGTATCAGGTGTATTAGGGATATTCCATTCCTGGTTAGCCATTCCGAAAGCGCCCTGGTAAATTATCTTCCCATTCTCTGCCACTAAAACACTGCCGTCAAACATGTTGAACCGATGATATGTTTTCATTATTTCATCAAGTTTTTGTGTTTTGGTTTGTGCTTCACATTGCTCTGCCACGAAGAAAAACAGGCATATAAATATTGAATATATCCTCATATCGCTGATGATTAATAAAAGGAAACTTGGCAGCTGCTCTGCTACAGTCAATTGCTAAATAAAGTTATAAAATAATTGTCTTGTATTTTAAAGTGTGATTTATTAATGGCTGCCATAATAACGGCCTCCCAAAAACGGGAACACTACCTGCACACAAACAAAAAAGCCCCCGATCCATCGGAGGCTTCAAAACAAAAACAAAACCACTTTATTTAAATGAGGTGTCAACCTTCGTAATTTTCCATCCATTA
>JANYAB010000294.1 GCA_025355225.1 Bacteroidota bacterium | reverse complement strand
GGTTGGTATTTTTTCAATTGCCCAGTTTGCCGCATTTTGTGAGTCGTCACCTTTAAGATCGGAAACCTGGGGCCATGTCATTTTATCCTCGGTAACGGCGCCTTTCCACCAGTCACCTTTTGAATCGATGGAAATACTTACTATGCCAAATCCACTTTTATCTTTAAACTCATTGTTCAGCATGCTAATCATTTGCTGATGATTTAACCGGCTTACCTGGTTCACAGCACGCCAAAAATCGATGAGTATTACTTTCTTTTTTATTGATCCCTGGTCAAAAGGCTTGCCATCGGGCGTCTTACCAACAATGACCGGGCTTTTTTCCCCGGGAACCAGTTTAACCAGGTGGCTTAGTTTTGTGCCTATTTCCTTTCCTTCTACGCTGTTCTTTGCGTCACTGCTAAAGGTTTTATAAATCTCATAAAACTCCAGCGGTTTGCTTTGATACTCCATATTGCTCATTAAGTGAGCTGAAATACTGCTTTGAGGATATTGTTTAACAAAAAGTTTGTAGGCATTAAATCCTACTTCCGCTTCCTTATCCTGTTCGGTGGATAGCCTATTGATAAATGCCGTATATTCAGCTGCCGAAGACGATTTAGTTCTTTTATTTAACACCGCATTGGCTTTTATAACTGCCTGATGTGCCGAAGCTGCCTGCTGGTCCACGAGGGTATAATAAGTTGACAACTCATTCTGTATTTTTGACGGCGACGTGATCTTTGGGTATTTATAAAATTTGCCCGGTTCAGTCTCAATAATGTATTTTCCGTCCTGCAGGTAAACTTCAAAATGCTTATCACGGCTGCTCTTATCCGCGTCGTCGGTGATATCCATTGTATAGAAGCCTGGTTCGCGCAATATTCCAGTGGCATGAAATTTTCCGTCCTTTATATTTTCGCCATATAGGGTGCTATCGCGTACATTTTTTATAATGAATACACCGCTTTTTATACCCGGTGTTGTGCCGCTAAATTCTACGTGCGCTATTTTTTTACAACTTGCAAGCAGGATAAAAATTAGACCAATGAAGAAATATTTCATGTAATTGTGAATAAGGTTTGAGACGCCACAATATAAAACTAAGTACTTTAAACGCCAAATATATTACGTGGTATTAGAATGTTTCTAAATTGCGCTTTACCAATCAATTACATCAAAGCATTTATATCTTTTGGCTTTTAATAAATACTTTTGCCTAAATAAATCTATTTATAATGAGCGAATTTAAACAAACCTTTAACTCATCGCTGGGCAAAAAGCTGATCATGGCTTTAACAGGCTTGTTTTTGTGTACTTTCCTGATCGTGCACGTGGGAGGCAACCTTTTTCTATTCAAAAATGATAAAGGATATATGTTTAATGTTTATGCCAATTTCCTTACACATTTCCCGCCGATAGAGGTAATTGCGTACTTATTATACCTGTGCATTGTAGTTCACACTATTTATGCTGTTGTTTTAACTGTACGTAACCGCAAGGCCAGGCCGATAGCTTATGCGGTGCAACCCAAATCGGATGCATCCTGGTCATCCAAAAACATGGGGCTGCTGGGTTCTATTCTCTTTCTGTTTTTGGTTATCCACATGAGCGATTTTTGGTACAGCTATAAATACAGCAACAACATTGGTTTCAAGGAGTACCGCACCGACCTGGCAACGGGCCAAACTACGGTTGCTGATTATAATCCGGTGTCACCCAGCTTTGAGAACTCTTTCTCAACGGAAAACGACACCGAAATACTAAGGGTAAAAGATCTGCATGCCCGTGTGGCCAGCAGTTTTAGCAATATATGGTACGTGCTATTTTATGTAGTTGCGATGGGAGCGGTGTCATTCCACTTGCTGCACGGTTTCCAAAGCGCTTTTCGAACGCTCGGTTGGGTGCATCGAAAGTATACACCTATTGTTGAGTTTATAGGCACCTGGTTCTTTGCGGTAATAATCCCGCTGGGCTTTGCCGCCATGCCTGTGGTCTATTATTTCATCAGGAGTTAAGTGCATAGAGTTTAGTATTTAGAGATTAGAATTTAGAATTTAATAACATGAGTTTAGATGCTAAAATTCCTCCAGGCCCTTTAGCCGAAAAATGGAGCAAGCATAAGTTTAACCTGAAGCTGGTCAATCCGGCCAATAAGCGTAAGTACGATGTTATCATAGTTGGTACAGGGCTTGCGGGTGCTTCGGCGGCAGCTTCCCTTGCCGAACTGGGTTACAATGTAAAGGCATTTTGTTTCCAGGATAGCCCCCGCCGCGCGCATTCAATTGCTGCGCAGGGTGGTATTAACGCAGCAAAAAACTACCGTAACGATGGCGACAGCGTTTACCGCTTGTTTTATGATACCATTAAGGGCGGTGATTATCGTTCGCGCGAAGGCAATGTTTACCGCCTTGCTGAAGTATCGGTAAATATAATCGACCAATGTGTGGCACAGGGCGTTCCTTTTGCCCGCGAATACGGCGGCTTGCTGGACAACCGCTCATTTGGCGGCGCGCAGGTATCCCGTACATTTTATGCCCGCGGACAAACCGGGCAACAATTATTGTTGGGAGCCTATTCAGCTTTGAACCGTCAGATCAATGCCGGCAAGGTGAAAATGTATACCCGCACCGAAATGCTGGATGTAGTTGTGGTAGATGGCAAGGCGCAAGGCATTGTTACCCGTAATTTAGAAACAGGTAAAATTGATACCCATTCGGGACATGCCGTGCTTTTGGCAACCGGCGGTTATGGTAATGTATTTTACTTGTCGACCAACGCGATGGGCTGCAATGTAACTGCCGCCTGGAGGGCACACAAACGTGGTGCTTTCTTTGGCAACCCATGTTATACGCAAATTCACCCTACC
>JANYAB010000291.1 GCA_025355225.1 Bacteroidota bacterium | reverse complement strand
GTTTTGTTTTGTCTCGAGGCCATTGCTGCAAATGAACAGCTAAGAATAACCATTGGCGAACTGGCGAAACTGGAAATAAAATTTCTTGAAAAATGTTTCCTCGGTCTGGAAAAACATGGTAGCCTCTCCGAAGGAAAAGATCCGTTATTGCTGGCAGAATGTCTTTATTATTTGCTTGAAGGTGCTGGCCTCGTAATGTTTTTGATGGAAAAGAAAAAGGACGAGGATTTTATAGCGCTGTATGATAAAACCATAGATGATTTTTTTAAAATAATTTAAGCTGTAGGTACAATGAAAACGAGACGCTATATTTTAATAATGACATTAATGGGTCTTGCCGCTTTTTCAAAAGCTTACTCCCAAACGGCCAAAGAGATTGTAACCAAAGCGGAGGATAACGTCCGTGGATTATCATCAGTGACTGAAATGATCATCCAGATCAAACGTCCCACCTGGACCCGCACGATGAGCATGAAGGGCTGGACAAAAGGTGAAGAGTATTCCATGATTGTTGTTACCGCACCCGCCAAAGACGCCGGCACTGTTTTTCTGAAAAGGGTTAAGGAGATATGGAACTGGCTGCCAAATATCGAACGGGTGGTTAAGCTTCCGCCGTCTATGATGTCGCAAAGCTGGATGGGAACCGATTTGACCAATGACGACCTGGTGAAAGCGTCATCGCGAATAGATGACTACAACCATAAAATTATTGGCGACAGCCTGGTCGAAGGCCGGAAATGCTGGAAGATCGAGATGATCCCACTACCCCAGGCTGCTGTGGTATGGAGCAAAGTGAATATGTGGATAGACAAGAAAGATTACCTTGAGCTGCGCCTGGAATTTTATGATGAGGATAATAAACTGGTGAACGTGATGCAGTGCTCAGATATCCGAACCATAGGCGGGCGCGTAATGCCGGTAAAACTTGAAATGATCCCTGTACAAAAGAAGGGGCAGGAAACGATCATCACGTACAATAGTGCTGTTTTTAACCAGCCGATCAGCGTTGATTTTTTCACTACACAAAACATGAAAAAAGTAAAATAATGTACTTTAAACTGGCATGGCGAAATATGTGGCGCAGCAGGCGTCGGACACTCATTACGGTTTCGTCGATTTTTTTCGCGGTGATCTTTGCTATACTTATGCGCGTTGCCATAATTGGTTTGTTTGATAAGCTGATATCCGATACAGTGAGCCTTAGCAGTGGCTACATCCAGGTGCATCATAGTGGGTTTTGGGAAAACCGATCAGTTGACAGCACCTTTGAAGAAAGCCCCAAACTTACGGCCTTGCTCGATCACGAAACAGCAGTCACTGCATGGACGCCGCGACTGGAGTCGTTCGGATTGGCTTCTTCCGGCGACCGTACCAAAGGCATTATGGTTGTTGGAATAGACCCCGAAAAGGAAAACAAGGTGTCCAATCTCTCCAAAAAGATAGTTGCCGGTAAATACCTCGATGAAAATGACAGGGGTATTATACTTGCCGAAGGCCTCGCGCTTTATTTAAAATTAAAAGTAAATGATACAGTGGTGCTGATTGGGCAGGGCTATGAAGGCAATATGGCATCCGGAAAATACGCGGTGAAGGGGATAGCAAAGATCGGCATACCGGAAATGAACAAAGGAATGGCCTGGCTTTCCATAGCCGCGGCAAGAAACTTTTTGAGCACCGGCGCACGGTATACTTCCATATCCATACTGATCAACAACCAAAACAATTTGGACGGCCTTAAAAAAAGTATCATTAGTAAAACCAAAGGTGAGCACTATGAAGTGATGACCTGGAAGGAAATGATCCCAGAGTTGGATCAGCTTTTCCAGGCCAAGATGGCGCAGAATGTGATCATGTCGGGCGTACTTTACCTGGTGATAGCCTTCGGCATATTCGGTACTATCCTGATGATGCTGAATGAGCGGTTGCACGAGTTTGGCATCCTGATCGCGATAGGCATGAAAAAAAGCCTGCTGGCCGTAGTAGTAGTGTTGGAAATGGTGCTGATGTCTGTTGCAGGGGTGGTATTGGGGTCGGTTTGTATTTACCCGTTAGTGCTTTATTATCATCTGCACCCGATCAGGCTGACCGGCGATATGGGGAAATCCTCCGAGCTGTACAATATTGAGCCGGTAATGCCCTTTTCTACCAACCTGTCAAATTTTATTGTCCAGGGTTACGTGGTGCTGCTAATTGCTGTCGTGTTATCCTTATATGCCATATTTAAGATCTATAAAATTAAAGCTATTGCAGCTATAAACAGTTAAATGTTCCATTCAAATGCTTTTTAAAATAGCCTGGAGAAATATTTGGAGAAACCGCACACGCAGCCTGGTGGTTATCGCAGCTGTAGCCGTCGGCTTGTTTGCGGGTATGTTTATAATGGCATTTTTCCAGGGCGCAATTAACCAGGAAATCGATAGTATGGTTCAAACCCAGCTTTCACATATACAATTTCATAACCCGGCATTTATTGATGATAAAGGGGTGAACGATACGATTGCCAATGGCCATGCCATTGTTAACCGGCTTAAAAAAGATCCTGATGTAAGGGCGGCATCAGGCCGGCTGATCACTACTGGAATGATCTCCTCGTCATCAACCGCTTCCGGCGTCGAAATACACGGTGTCGTGCCCGAAGATGAAAAATCAGTAAGCAGCATTTCAAAGGATGTAATTGAGGGCACTTATTTTACCGGAGACCGGAAAAATGAGATCGTGATGGGCGAAAAACTTGCCCTAAAACTTGGCATGAAATTGCACAACAAAATCGTACTCACTTTTCAATCAAAAACAGGCGACCTTACCGCAGGTTCGTTCCGCATAGCCGGGATATTCCGATCGCGCAACTCAAGTTTCGATCAAATGACGGTATTTACCCGGTTTGACGACCTTGCCGAAATATTAGGTACCACGACCGAAATGCATGAGATTGCCGTGGTACTGAAAGACGGCCAAAAATCCGATGCTGTTGCCGGCGGGCTAAAAAGGGAATACCCCTCGCTGCTGGTGCAAACCTGGACAGAACTCTCCCCACAAATGGCGTTGTTGAGCAGTATTATGGACCAGATGATGTACATTATTATTGGCATCATATTGCTGGCATTGATGTTCGGCATCATCAATACCATGCTGATGGCTGTACTAGAGCGTCAGCGCGAATTTGGGATGCTGATGGCCATTGGCATGAACAAGCCCCGTGTGTTTATGATGATCGTGCTGGAGTCGGTGATGCTCACTTGTGCAGGTGTTCCTGCGGGTATATTATTTACCGCCCTCACCGTTGGTTCGCTTGCGAAGCACGGGATCGACTTGTCGGCCTTTTCACAGGCATTGTCGCAATACGGTTTCAGCAACTTTATCTACCCGGTATTAAAGCAGTCGATGTTTGTACCTGTGTCGTTAATGACGGCACTGACTGCTGTTTTATCGGCCATTTACCCGGCAATAAAAGCATTAAGATTTAAACCTGCGGAAGCAATACATAAAATTTAAGACTATGAGCAACATCATCGAATCAAAAGGCCTTTCAAAAACATATAACCCGGATACCATACCGGTGCATGCGGTGAACAACGTGGACCTGGCCGTCGAAGAAGGGGAATTTACGGCGCTCGTCGGTCCATCAGGCTCTGGAAAAACAACACTGCTTAACCTCATCGGCGGCCTCGATTATCCTACCGGCGGCAAAGTGATGATCGAAGGAGTAGATATCACCAAAATGAGCGAGAACAAATTGATCGACTTCCGGCTTAAAAATATCGGTTTTGTTTTCCAGGCTTATAACCTCATCCCGGTGCTCACCGCAAGCGAGAACGTGGAGTTTGTGATGCTGTTGCAAAAAACATCCAAAAGCCAAAGGGAAAAACGCGCGATTGAACTGCTGACCGAAGTCGGCCTGAAGGACAAACTTGATAAACGCCCTTCTGAACTTTCGGGCGGACAACAGCAGCGTGTGGCCGTAGCCCGCGCGCTGGCATCGAAACCGAGGTTTATCCTCGCGGACGAGCCCACAGCCAATCTCGATTCCGCATCAACGGAAAATCTCCTTGATATCATGGCGAAACTGAACAAAGAGGATAATATGACCTTCATTTTCTCTACGCACGACCAGCGAGTGATAGATAAAGCGCGCAGGGTAGTTACCCTGGTTGACGGCAAGATCGTATCGGACACCAAAAAGTGAAAAAAGTTGTCTGTATATTGACATTATTGATGTTTGCAGCTTTTTTTAAAGTTGCAAATGCGCAGAACGATACAACAAAACGGGCCGCAGCCGACAGCTCGAAAAAAGATCATAAGTTTACGGTTAACGGTTACATCAAATATTTGGAGCAGGCCAGTTTTGTAAATGATATCACTAACTTACAGACCCTTGACCTTATCCATAATCGTTTGAATTTTAAATATCAGCCCAACGATCATTTTACTTTCAGGCTGGAAGTGCGCAACCGGATTTATTATGGAGCAGAGGTTAAAAATTACCCGGGTTTTGCCTCGCTGGTGACCGGTAGCGGCGGGGTATTCGATTTATCCAAAAATTGGGTGAACAGTAATTCCATGCTATTTAACAGCACCGCCGATCGCGCGAGCGCTGAGTATATCAACGGTAAATGGGATGTAACGCTCGGCCGTCAGCGTATCAACTGGGGCATCAGCACGGTTTGGACACCAAATGACATTTTTAACACCTTTAACTATTTTGATTTTGATTACGAGGAACGCCCCGGTACCGACGCGGCACGCGTGCAATATAACCTAACCCCATCATCTTCAATCGATGCCGTTTTCAGTCCCGGCAAAACTTCAGCTCAAAATGTGGGCGCCCTGATGTATCATTTTAATAAATGGGGGTACGATTTCCAGGCATTTTCGGGCGTTTACCAGCAAAATTTTACCGCAGGCGCCGGTTGGGCTGGGAATATTAAGGAGGCGGGCTTTAAGGGCGAAGTAACTTACTTTGCCCCTGGCCATGGCGGAGCCGACGGTGCGTCGTTAGCGGCAACGCTTTCCGTTGACTATTCATTTAAAAACGGCATCTACGTGATTGTGTCTGGTTTGTACAACAAACTCGGGAAAGACAGTCTTATTAACATTACTCAGCTCACCACTTCCACCCGTTCAGCCAAAAACATCTTCTCATTTAAGTATACCCTGTTTTCGGAAATTGCCTATTCCTTTTCGCCCATATTTAAGGCATCACTTGGAGGGATGTATTCGCTTTCGGGCAATTCGCTCATCATTCTTCCTTCCGTTACTTACTCTATTGCTGAAAATTGGGTGCTTGACTTGATCGGTCAATCGTTTTATTCACAACAGGACGGCGGGTATAAACCTCTTGGCAATAGCATTTATTTAAGGCTGAAATGGGGGTTCTAAAAGTTTGATTGCCGTTTGATACGTTCGTACAAATGTAAAATAAGCTCCAAAAAAAACAAATTTGATGGATAAAGGGGGTGGGTTTCTTTTGGGAACTGTTTTTACGTTTCACTGCTTAAACAATGCCTTTACAAATTTCCCATATCCGCTCTCCACTCATTTGGCGTAACACCAAATTCCTGTTTAAAAACCCTGGCGAAATATCCTGGGTCACTAAAGCCGCAATCAATAGCGATGGAGGATATGCTAATTGCATCATTTATTAATAATTCTTTCGCTTTTTTCAACCTGATGATGCGGATAAATCTATTGGGAGAGCACCCTGTGAGCGCATTAAGCTTACGATGCAATTTGGAGCGGCTCATAAACAAGGCGCTGCATAATTGCTCAACATTAAACTCAGCATCTGAAATATGAGTTTCCGCAACTTCCCTAACTTTAATAGCAAACTTATCTTCAGCTTTTGCGGCAATTCCTTCAAGGCCGTCATTTGATCCGTGTATAAGGTGCGGCGTATTGGAAAGACCTGCTTTTTTTAAGTAAAACATTTGCAGGGTTTTCCTAAGCTCCAGCAATTTCCTTACACGTACCTGCAGTTCTTCGTTATTAAAAGGTTTTTCCAAATAAGCATCGGCACCCTCGGATATCCCCTCCATCCTGCTTTCATTATCGGCTTTAGCCGTAAGCATTATAATGGGGATATGGCTTGTTAGTTCGTCCGCTTTTATTTTTCTTAATAACCCGAAGCCATCCATGCGTGGCATCATCACATCAGAAATTATCAAATCGGGTATGATTTCTACCGCTTGTTCAAACCCATCTATCCCATCCCTCGCTACTGCAAGCCTGTAATCGGGCAAACAAGATGCTGTATAGGTCACCACATCGGCATTGTCCTCTACTAATAATATCAACGGTCTTTTATCTTTTCCAATTGATATTTCGCCGCTTTTGTTTGGTGCATGGTTTTCATTGAAAAAAGTATTTTCGCTGGTTTCATTCAAATACGGCTGTGCAATTATTTCATCGCCGGCCTGTAATTTTTTAAAGGGAAGTTTTACGGTAAATTCAGCGCCTTTTTTTACACCGGGCGGCGGACTTTTCACTGAAATTTCTCCCTTCATCAATTTCACCAGTTCTTCAGTCAGCGAAAGCCCGATACCTGTACCTTCAGCTGCCCTGGTATTGCTGTTATCAAGCTGATAAAAACGGTCAAAAATAAAAGGCAATTTGTCTTCGGGAATGCCTATACCTGTATCTTTTACTTTTATAGTAAATGAAGGTGCATTTTCTTTTCCAGGACCTTCCCCCGAGTTCACCGAGATATAAACGTTACCTCCGGCAGGCGTAAACTTAAGCGCATTGGATAACAAATTAGAAATTATCTGGCGCATTTTTTCTGCATCGTATTCGGTATAATAACTTTCTAATTCCGATAAAAAATGCAATTGTTTTTTCTGATTTTCTGAAAGTGAATGAAAGGATTCTACAATATATCTTAAAAAAGTAATTATATCCCCCTTAGCGGTATTAAGCACCATTTTGCCGCTTTGCAATTTCGATAAATCCAGCATTTCATTCACAAGCTTTAATAAGCTTCGCCCGTTTCGCGTAATCATTTCTGTTCCGTCTTTCAGGTGCTCTGTCGGGCTGTCGGCGATTTTTTGCGCCATTCCTAAAATAATTGTAAGCGGCGTTCTGAATTCGTGGCTGATATTTGTATAAAAACGGGTTTTTACGAGGTCAAGTTCCTGTACCCGTTTTGTTTCCAATTGCTCAAAACTTAGTTGGGCCTTTAGCCAGGAGCGATGGTTCATAAATTTTATATAAGCTGTTACAGCCAACGCAAGCAATATAAAATAGCAAACATAAGCCTCCCAGCTAAGCCACCAGGGGGGTAACACTTTTATCCGGAGTTCGGCAATTCTATCACTCCAGCTTCCCTGGCTGTTGCTACCCTGCACGTTAAACGTGTAAGTACCGGCAGGCAAATGCAGGTAGGTTGCGGTGCGGCGCGTGCCCGACTCTACCCAACCTTTATCAATGCCCGCC
>JANYAB010000283.1 GCA_025355225.1 Bacteroidota bacterium | reverse complement strand
GCGGGTAAGGAATAGCATTAAGTAAGGGAAAGTGTATCGTAACCTACAATACCCCTGTTGACTCACCCCCAACCCCTCTCTGCTACGCAAAGAGGGGAGTAAGGGATTTTTAAAGTATTTTTTTATTCTTTACCTTCTTTGCGCAGCAGAGAGGGTGGTCAAGCGACGTGAAGACCGGGTGAGTCGACGGTGATAATGTCAGTTATTCCCTTTAAAAAGCATATTCACTAACACTTTCAACGGCTTTTGGCAATGCCGTTTCTTTTACGCCGGGAACATTAGTTCCTTCAATACGAAAAACGGTAATATCTTTCATGCCTATAAAACCCAGTGCAGCTCTTAAATACGGTTCTGTAAAGTCATAACTTTTCATTGGCCCTTCCGAATAGACACCACCGGAGGAAATGGCCAGGTAAACTTTTTTATCTACCACTAATCCTTTTGGTGCGCCATCTGCATAGCTGAAAGTAACTCCCGCCCTTGCAATGTGATCGATCCAGGATTTTAAGGTAGATGGGATGCCAAAATTGTACAACGGCACACCAATTACAATAATATCGGCTTCCATTAATTCTTTAATGGCCTTGTCAGAGTTTATAAGTGCATCTTTATGCTCTTCTGTCCGCGAGACTTCAGGGGTATAGAGGGCCGTAAAATTCGATTCTTCCAGATGTGGAAAAGGGTTATTAGCGAGGTCACGGGTATTTACAGTGCTGCCGGGGTAAACAGACAGCAATTTTTCAATTAGTGTATTTGATAACTTGTTGCTAAAGGAGTTCTCTCCTTTAACACTTGTAACGATATTCAATATTTTTTTCATCTTGTTATTTGTTTTATAAAGCAAAGGTACTTACATTTGCTATATAAGAGTAAGTACTATACCAAAGTATAGCACTATACTTTGGTATAGTACCTGAAAATAAAAAAATGGAAACAGAGCATATTAGGACTTTTAGCACTTGCACAGGCAGGTTGCGACCGGTAACTGATGCATTAGAAGTATTAAATGGCAAATGGAAACTGCCAATTTTGATCTCATTAAGCTTCGGTAAAAAAAGATTTGGCGAGATGGCTAAAGAAATACCCAAAATAACAGACCGGATGCTGTCGAAAGAATTGCGCGAACTGGAAATGAACCAACTGATCAAGCGCACCGTTCATGATTCTGTCCCGGTAGTAGTGGAATACTCAAGGACTGAATATGGCGACTCTTTAGACGAAGTGATCCAGGCATTATATAAATGGGGGAGTGAGCACAGGAAACGCATCATTGCTAAGGAATAAAGTCTTGAGTCTAAAGTTTTAAGTCCGAAGTCAAGAAAACGACAAAATTGGACTTAAGATTTACGACTAAAGACTACCGACTTATCAATCCGTTCCTCCAGCACAATGGTAACCATATCACCCGCCTCTTTCCCAATCACTTTACGTAGTTCATTTTTTACCGGCAGCTTATGCGTGCCATCACCTAACGCCATAAACGAACTTTGGAAAGGGTGCCCGTCCACTGTGCCGCGGACCTTCACCAGGCCTCGGGTTCCAAAAAATTCAACCGAATCGGGCCAGTTAACAAAAGTCCAGCCGCCTTTGCTGGGGCTTTTTTGCAGGGTTGCGGTAAATTGGATGTTGATCAAATGGTTATTCATACAATATTTTAGGTTGTATGTATAAAGTTAAAATTAGAATATGAAATTCCTACCCAATGCTGTCTAAATCATAGAAATCAGGTGGTAGTGTTATTTAAGTCAGGCTACAGCCTGTTTTGCAGCCATTCTCAAGGTGAATTTTGTTTCTTCATGGGACGATTCTACATCGAGTTTGCCGCCATGAGCGTTCGCTATTTCGGAAGCAATATATAAGCCAAGTCCTAAGCCTCCCTTGGTTAAATCTTCCTCTCCGCGCGAAAATGGTTTAAACAGGTGATTCATCGCCGCAACAGGAATTTTATTCCCGGCGTTAGCTACCGACAAAACGAATTCGCCTTTACCACTTATCGCTTTCACTCTTATAGGCGTATCTTTTTTACCATGAGTTATCGCATTACCTAAAAGATTTGAAAAAAGCTGGGCAATACGCCGGTCGTCGCAATCTACAGGTTCTTCCAGGTCGAATTGCGTCTCAATGTCCCTATCGGGCCATATAATTCCAAGTTCCGTTATAACCTGGGTCAAAGTCTTTTCCAGTAACTCATCTGCATTTCGTTTCAAAGTTATCCCGTTACCCATGCGACCACGGGCAAAATCAAGTACATTTCTTATCAGCTCAGCCATGCGGGAACAACTTCTTTTAATTATATTGACATATACTGCGGCTTCCTCATCCAACGGCATTTCGAGCAGGAGTTGCGAGCAACCAAACACCGCACCGACTGGATTGAGCAAGTCGTGACCCAGGATAGCAATAAATTGCTCTCTTACCTTTGCTGTTTCGAGTTCTTCCAACAGTTTTTTTTGACTGATAGCTATTTGATCAACCGTATCAAGATGGAAAGAAATAAGATCGGCGAATAACTTGAACAACCCGATCGTTTCCGGGGTGTTAAGGTTGGCTGGTTTAGGATCAATGGCACAGAGCGTACCAAAGAAACTGCCATCTCTGCGAATAATTGGTATAGAGATATAACTTTTAAAACCGTACATGGCCGGTGTAGGATGACCAAAAAAGACTTCATCCTGGTCTACATTATCTATAATAACAGCTTCCTGGCTCATTCGTATTTCATTACAAATGGTCGTTTCTAATTTTAATTCGCCACCGGGTTCAAGTCCAAACTGTATTTCGTCAAGTACGGCGCAGGCAACCCATTTTTCTTCGGTCACACGTGCTATTACGGCAAATCCCATACCCATTGTACGGCAAATAACCTGGAGTAATGTGGGCACTATTGAGATGCTATTCACAGCATCAACATCCGACTGGATGTTTATATCCGAGTTTTTCATTCTTTTTCTTAATATCTAATTTTAAATTTTTTGCTGTCTACTTTAATGAAATTAGGTTAGCACCTGTAGCAATACAGCCAAACGTCACATGCGGTATACAATCGTATACTAAGCTCAACAAGCGTTAGCTACTTATGTTTGTTAATATAATGACATCTCTTAGTGTGGGTTAGGTAATATGCTATAGGGTCAGGCAAATGGCAAATAGAGTATCTGACGTCACAATACCGCATAACAGCCTTTTAATTACCGATAATATTTATCTGAGAAAAAAAATAAAACTATGGGAATACATTGTCAAACCATTGCTTTTGAAGGAAAAACAAAAGATGCTGCTACAGATCAGGTGAATAGCTGGTTAACTGATCATAAGGGAAAAATACAGGTGATCTCTTCAAATATGGTGTTACAGTCTACGAATATCGAAACCCGCTTTATTGTTTATGTCTTATATGTTTAAGGTGACAATGATGTTGGTCGCGCTAATTGATCGTCATTGCGAGGAACGAAGCAA
>JANYAB010000251.1 GCA_025355225.1 Bacteroidota bacterium | reverse complement strand
CCGGGTACTGCCGAGGGTAATACCATTGCAAAAACAGGCCAAAAGACAAACTTGATAAAGCTGCTGATCGGCCTTTTTAATGATGCTGATAAAAATCACGACATGGATAGCTTAAAAAATCTTATGGAAGATTCACGTGCTTATTATGGTTTTGAAATTAAACAAACATTGGTTAGCGATGTAAACATAATAGTAGAAAAGAAGATGGTTCCAGTTAAAAATAAAATATCCGAGGTTAATAAAATACAGCAAGAACTCGATGAATTTATTAAACTTAACCACTTAAAAGCTGTGCAACCGGTAATTGCTGATATACGTACCAACGGTGCCGATTCGGTGAGAATTATGATTGGAATGCCGGTAAATAAACCGGTAGCGGCCACATCTGATAAAATTCAATTTATGCACGAACCTGAACATGGAAAAATGCTGATCGGACTTTACAAGGGACCGTACGGAGGCAGGCAAAAATTATATGCTGCTATGAAAAATTATCTCACCGATCATTACCTGGCGTCACCTGAAGATCCTTACGAGAAATACTTAGACAATAAGATCCCTTTTAGCGATACTTCACTTGTTAATCTCCAGGTTAATTATCCTATTTATTAAATGGCTTAAACAATTGTAACGCATCATTATTACGTGCCACAATTATTAATTTACCATTTTTGGTGCTAATTTGACTAATGTCTCTCACCTCACCTTTTATAAACAAGCCGCTGTTTGCCGGCGCCAAATAGTCGAACCCGTGTTTGGAGTTCCCCAACAAAGTAACGCCATAGCTGGCATCGTATCTTCCAATTTCGGGTTTCAAGCCATAAAAATTTCCGCCTAAAAACAAGTCCTTAGTCCCATCCTTATTTATATCTGTCACTAATATGCTGAATACCGGCGAAAATTGTGCCCTTACCGGTAGCGGCCGTATAGTAAAGGCGCCTTTACCATCGTTGTAAAAAACACAGGTTTGTGTTTGTGTTACAGTTAATACGGTTGCTTTTTCCAATTCTTCAGGCGTGAAAATATCATCAATCCCTTTTCCGGCATAAGCATCATACCTTAAAAATTTCTTTTTCAAGTAAGGCATTTGCTTAATCATATCATCGTGCAGGTTTAAAGGATAAGCTTTACCATCGGTTTTATAATACACAGGGATGCATTCTACCTGTCCATTGTTGTCAAAATCAGATACATACAGTTTCGCAGGATAATTTATATCTGCTTTTATTTTTGAATTTAACCCGCTATTGCCTGCAAGCAGGTCCATTTTCCCATCGCCGTTCAAATCGGCAACAGTTAAGCAATTCCACCATCCTGAGGAATTGGCAATCTCACTGGTTTTCTTAAGTTTGCCATTTACGTATTTAAGAATAGTTACCGGCATCCAGTCGCCAACAACAACTAAGGAGTTTTTTCCGGTTCCATCAATATCCGCCCATTGCGCATCGGTTACCATTCCCAATTTCGCTAAATCAGGAGCTATAGTTTCCGTTATATCTGTAAAATTGCCATGCCCATCGTTTCGTAATAATTTACTGGACGGTATAATTCCATATGAACCGACAACACTTCTGGCTCCAATAAACAAATCGCCATTATTATTATTCAACCTTACACACGAAGCATTGATTGAAATAATGGGCCAGCCATTTAATTTCCGGGTAAAATTGCCCTTCCCATCATTGATATACAGCCGTGCCAATAAATCAAGGGTTCCCTCTTTTTCCTGGTTACCGCCTGATACCACCACCAGGTCCATATCTCCGTCATGATCGGCGTCAAAAAACAACGCCCCAATATCTTCACTGTTTTTATCCTGCTCAAAAGCGAATTGTCTTTTCTGAATAAATGTGCCATTGGGTTGCTGTACGAAAAGTTTGGCAGTATCGCCAATGGCCCCGCCCATAAAAAAATCTTCCAACCCATCGCCGTTTACATCGGCTACAGCCAGTTTAGGCCCTTCAGTTGATAACATTTTTGGTATAAGCCGCTGATCATCAAAGTCCTTATAGTCATTTTCCTTATGATAAATATCACCCTTAATGTTTGTGACAGTAATATTTTTATAGTAAGGTTTTACCTTTAGGACAGCAGGAACAAAGGTCAAATTAGCATCTGATTGTTTTAAAGTTACAGTAGTGTTGGTGTTAATGTTTTTCAATACCTGCATTTTCATATTGGGCCACACCACTTTAAGGCTGTCAACCTTTTTAAATTTTCCGGTTCCAAAGTTTAAAACCGGTTCAACACTGCTTTCAAAACCTCTTGTTGGCATTTGTTCAATTAGCTGCTGCATACCATTTGTATAAATGGTAACTTTTGCACCAATGCCAAAGGTATTCATGCCATTTCCTTTTAAATTCACTTTGAGGTAATGGGCATGCGTTCTTTCAGAGGTCATATTCCTGTATATAAATGCTATGCCATTCTCATTATTTACTACCAGGTCAAGATCGCCGTCGCCATCAATATCACCATAAGCAGCACCATTGCTAAAGCTCGGTTTAGAGAAGCCAAGTGGCAAAGTTTCATTTTTGAAAGTAAGATTACCCTGGTTCACAAAACCATAACTACTGATTGGGGTCTTTGGCATTTTATCCAATAACTGTTTGGCTTTAAAACCACCGTGCTGAACCTGGTTCATCACTTCGGGGCTGCCAAAATAAGTGAGAAAGTCCTGGTTGGTTAAGTCCCTGCTGATGCCATTGCTTACAAAAACATCTTTCCAGCCATCGTTATTAAAATCAAAGCAAAGCGCCCCCCAGCTCCAATCGGTAGCATTTACCCCGGCTAAGTCGGCTATTTCGCTAAAAGTGCCATCA
>JANYAB010000238.1 GCA_025355225.1 Bacteroidota bacterium | reverse complement strand
TCTCAAAATACTATCCATTAACTTTATAAATTTGCCCCACGAAAAACCTTTTAGGTTAAAGCCCAACGCTGTTATTAAACCTGTGTAAGTCTTAACTGGTATTTGAGTAATCAAAATTTTACATTGTTAAGCAATTCTTTTTTTTGAAATATATTTATGAAACATTATTTATTGGTATTTGTACTAACTGCCTTATTTTTTTCGTCATGTAAAAAAGCTGATTATAAAAATATCCTGCATGATCCGCGTTTGTATAGCCGTACCGTTTACGTGTTAAATAATGTTGTAATGGGGAATAACTTTTCGCCGCCGGTGGCTTCCCGCAATTATGCCTACGCGTCAATTGCCGGTTATGAAGTAATTGCAGCAGGCTATCCAGACAAATACCAATCGCTCGTTGGCCAGCTTAACGACTTTAAAAAAGTTGCAAAACCTGTGGCAAACGAAAGTATTGACTATGAATATGCTTCTTTGCTGGCTTTTTGCAAAGTGGGCGAAGCTGTGACTTTCCCTGAAGGCAGTTTAAAAGACTATACGGATAGCTTGCATCAAATAGCAGTTACACATGGCATGCCGGATGAAATGATTACCAACTCTGAAAAATATGCGAAAGCAGTGGCGCTTTCAATTATGACCTGGAGTAAAGGCGACCATTATCTTGCAACCAGGAGCGCCCCTAAATTTTCTATCAAGGATTCAGTATGGCGTTGGGTGCCTACGCCGCCCGGCTATTTCGAAGCTGTAGAGCCGCATTGGGGTGAAATCCGAACGATGGTAATGCACGATGCCAGGCAATATAGTGTACCACCCCCACCTCAGTTTAATATAACAGATAAGAATAGTGCATACTATAAAGATGTAATTTTGACAAAAAATACAATTGACAGCCTAACAGCAGTGGAGATACACATCGCTGATTTTTGGGATGATAACCCGCAGAAAATGAACGTAGCGGGGCATGTAATGTTTATTACAAAGAAATTTTCGCCGCCGGGACATTGGCTAAGTGTAGTGGGCATTGGGGCGGAGAAAACAAAAGCCGATTACAATACTACGGTTTGTGCCTATGCTAAAACCGCTATTGCTTTGTTTGACAGCTTTATCGAATCCTGGGCAGCCAAATACCACTATAAAACAGTCAGGCCAGAAACGATAATTAATAAATATTTCGACACTAATTGGAGGCCCCACCTTCAAACACCACCATTCCCAGAATATACCTGCGGTCATTGTACGATATCGGCTGCAGCAGCTGCGGCGCTCACAAGTGTCCTGGGGAATAATGTCGCTTATACAGATACATCGGAGCTTGTATTTGGGATAAAAAACCGATCTTTCAAATCATTCAGGGATGCAGCAAATGAAACTGCAATGTCAAGATTTTATGGCGGCATACACTTCCATATTTCATGCATGGTGTCAGAAAGCTTTGGCAAGGTTGTTGGCGATTCTGTTGTGAAGAAACTGGTGATGAAAAAATAAAATAGATTTAACGCGTTTACTGATTTATAGTCATGAATCCGCCATAGGCATAAAAAAGGTGGCCCGCTTCCGGCCCACCTTTTAAAACCGAATAACCCGGTCCTGAAATCAGGCCAGGTCGAAGCATTTGATTCACAGACAGTAGCTTCCGTCTATTAATACACGATATGCATCTTTATCCTATTTCGGGAGCTTTTACTGGTAACAGTAGAAAAGACGGATTGTTTTTACCAAACTAACAGCAACTTTTTGTTCGAAAAGTGACGCCGGATTACCTGAGAAGGATTTTTCTTTGGGAGCGGCGGCATTAGCCCCTGTTGCAAATTTTATTGTCGAAGCTGCCTCATCTTTATAGATTTTTTCTTCCCTGAAGGGATCCTGCGATCGACACCCAGATATATAAATGCGTTCCGTATCTCACCCCGGAACGCACCACATAGTGTTTCAACTAAATCTCAGATCGCACGTTTACGGACCTAAGTTCTTTTGGCCGGCTGCCCAATCATTCGCTTCTCAGACTTTTGACGGGACTTGCCAGTGCCTATTCATTTCTCAGACTCTTCACCGGGTTTGCTATTGCTGCTTTTATTGCCTGGAAACTTATCGTTGCAAGCGCAATAAATATTGCAGCAAGTCCGCCTGCAGCAAACAACCACCAACTGATGTTGATGCGATAAACATAATCCTGTAACCATTGGTGCATGTAATACCATGCGATGGGTGTAGCAATGGCAAAAGCAATTGCAATGAGTATCATAAATTCTTTTGAAAACAGATAAACGATACTGCCTGCAGTAGCCCCAAGTACTTTACGGATACCAACTTCTTTTATCCGCTGCACGGCCATGAATGAGGCTAAACCATACAACCCAAGACAGCTAAGGAATATCGCGATTGCTGCAAAAATTTTGTACAAAGCTGCTAACTGATTTTCTTGTTTGTAAAAGCTTGCAATCTTTTCATCCAGGAACCTGTATTCAAAAACATAATCGGGATATGTTTGGTCAAATACTTTTTTAACAGATTGCATGGTCGAAGTTAGGTGCGTGGTTGTCAGCTTTATGGCGAGCTGGTTGTACATGGCTTTGTCCGTGGTAATAATTAGCGGTGCAAGGTCATTGCGAAAAGACCGGTCATGAAAATCTTTTAATACACCAACAACCGGGCATGTGATTACTCCGTTCCAAATGCTTATTTCTTTGCCTATTATATCTTCCGGTTTTTTCAGGCCCAGGCTTTTCACAAGGGCTTCGTTCACCAAAAATTCCCGGGTCGGATCGGACGGATACAAATTCCTGCCGGCTACCAGCGGCAGCTTATAAGTGGGCACATATTGGTCGTCGGCAAACTTGGTAATCGCTTTAAAATCCGTTTCTTTTACGGCATGGTCAAATCTTAGTGCGCTCCATGTATCATTGCCGTTTTCAACCGGGGTGTTGGTGCTTAAGCTTACTGTTTGCACGCCGTTGGTTGACAATAACTGCCTTCTTAAATAATCCATCTTGCTCATGAGCGTAGTGTCTACTCGGAACGGAACATTTACAACGGCATCCTTGTCAAAGCCCAGGGGCTGATCCATAAAATAATCCATTTGTTTTACAATGACGAGTGTCCCAATGATGAGCGCCTGCGCGATGATAAATTGAAACACGACCAATCCTCTTCGTAGTGAAATGCCGCTTGCATTTGATGTAAGTTTACTTTTTAAAGCATTAACAGGATTGAAACCAGATAAAACAATGGAAGGATAAAAGCCTGCAAGCGCGGTTACAATAAGGGTTACAGCGAGAAGAAATAAAATAATTGCCGGATCGCTGAGTACGTTGAATGAAAGCGAAAGTTCTAAAAGATGATTTACAGAAGGCAATGCAAAAAATGTAATTGCTGCTGCAAGTATTACAGCGCTTATAACTATCAAAAATGTTTCGACGATAAACTGGATCTGCAATTGAGATCTGCTGCTCCCCAAAACTTTTCGTACGCCAACCTCCTTTGCACGATTAACGGCTTGCGCAGTGGAGAGGTTGATAAAGTTTACGCAGGCAACTAACAGGATGAATGCCGCGATGAGCCACAATACGTTGAGCAATTGATGACTGATTGTTTTGTTGCTGTAATCAGCCACTTGTGTATCATAATGCACCGCACTTAATGGCTGTATAATATGACTATCCTTATCGTCGGGGGATTCCATCCTTCGTGAGTACGCCCTTAATTGCTGATTAAAATTGTCAACAGAAATATTCGGCGGCAACATAATATAGCAACCAAAACCAGACCCCGATTCCTCCCATTTGGTGGATTTTAGCATATAACTTCCGCTACTTGTTCCAAAAGACACAACCAGTTTTAGCTGAAGGTCTGTATTTGCCGGAATGGCGGCCAGAATGCCCGAAACCTTCAATACATCAGTGCCGTGACTGAACATATAGCCGCCTGCCTGCAGCTTAATGGTTTTACCGATTGCTGTTTTCCAGTCACCGAAATATTTTTCAGCAATCTCCTTTGTAAGCAATACGTTGTCCGGATCATTTAACGATGCATACGAACCTGCAAGCAGCGGAAAGTCAAATATTTTAAAGAATGAAGCTTCTGTATAAAATACACCCCGCTGCTCCTTAAATACTTTTACCGGGCTTCCATCATTAGCAGGTATCAGCAACTGATCATTTTGGCTTGCATAAATGGGAGCCACTTGTTCAATTTGGGGAAAAGCCGTTTTCAATCCCAGGGGCATAGGAAAAGGGACATCTTTCCCATAAAAGATATTTGCCGACTCTGCATGATGATATTCGGTTAACACACGATAGATGTGATCTTTCTTTATGTGAAAATTATCGTAGCTTGTTTGATATTGTATAATGATAAAGATCACCGTACAAACAGCAATGCCGACAGCCAGGCCGGTGATATTAATGGCGGTGTAGCTTTTATTGCGCGCCAGGTTGCGCCTTGCTATTTTGAAATAATTTTTGAACATATTGTTGCGGTTTAATTTCTCATGCGACCACTTTAGGGCGGTTTCATGGTACGAAATTACCGGCGTAAACCGGGGATTACTGCCCAACTTATAAGATGGGTATTCTTTTTTCAGTTTATTTTTATATTCCACCGGGCTTTCCCCGGTTATTTGTTTGAAAACGCGGTTAAAGCTGCTTTGGGAGTTAAATCCCGAATCAAATGCAATACCCAGCAGGGTGATATGGTCATAAGCGGGATCCTGCATTTTACGGATCGCGTCCTGAACGCGATATTCATTAATGAAATCATTAAAGCTTTTTTTGAACACCACATTAATTACGCGGGACAACTCATGAGTAGTCAGATAAAGCTTTTCAGCAAGTGAGCTCAGACTTAATTCAGAATCCTGGTAATAGCGGTTTTCTTTAACCACTTTCTTCAGCCAAATTCCTTTTTGCTTCAATTCTGCCGGTAGTAATGGTTTCAATATCGGTACCGTATCTGCCTGCATACCATTTTCCGGCCTTAAAAAAGCCCTCGCCGCTATCCAGGTGACCATTGAAACTAAAAGAAGATACAGGGGATAGTAAGCTTGTGCGCTTAATTGGTAGTTGAAATAAAAAAAATCTACGGCTATAAGGGGTATCCACAACAGCCACAATAGGCCGAAAGCTGTCAATAATTTATGCAGCCACTCCAGCTCGCGCCGATAGCGGTCGCCTCCGGTAAATTTCAGCTGCCGGTAAAAGTTCTCGATCAGTATACGGCATTGGTATAGGTATACAGCAACCGAAATGAATGCTAACAGCTGTAATACAGGGTTCAATCGCTGAAATGCCGGGGTATTATATGTCGATGCGCCTGTTCTTATACTTTCCGCAGTGGCTAAGGCATAAGCGCTTAGTTCCAGCAACAACGGACTAAAATGCAGCAGATCCCTGCGCTGGAATTTATATTCCGGCCTGGTCATTTTAAGCACATAAAAGAAGATAAGCGGGCCAAGTGCCAGCGAAAATTGCATCGGCAGCCAGCTCCAATGGGGAATATAAGCTGACAGCCCGACGTTGATGCCTAATACACGGGCTATCCACAAAACGACAACAACCAATGCCAGCGCCAAAAACCGGTTTGCAGCGCGGTTGACACTTTTACTGAACCATAACTGCAGGGCAAAAGTTAGCCCGATAAATATTGCTCCCAGAAAGGCCAGGTCATACGTATTAATATGGAAAGTATATGTATTCAATTGAAATATTTAAACGCAATCGCTGTTCCAAAATTACAACTTATTGATATCTAAAAAATTATCTAAAATGAAATATGCACGCTGTAACAAAACCGGACATTGAACCGTTCGGTTTTGGATTGTGTAGCAGACTGTTGATCACATGGCTGGTTAAGCACCCTTCAAGTCCTGGCAGTTTCTCTCAGAGAAAACCTGCGATACAAGACCCTGACAATTGGATGGGACAAAGAATTTATGCCGATGATTTATTTTTACGTTTTTCGAGCATCGCTGCGATACTAATAGCCGAACAATCAGCAATAAGCCTGGCCACGACTGCTACCGGCATAGCGGCTGCGTCTTTAAAATTGATACAGCCTTTCTGAAATTTAGCATCAGGCAACAGCTTCTCAAATTGCTGGTGCAATGGCGGGTTCATATACATTGGCAAGCAATGCAACGACATATAATTCTTTGTACTGGCCAGCCCGTACTTCATATAACAACGCTCTTCGTATAAAATCATTTCCTTACCCATCATCGGCTTTACAACCGGGATAACAGTCGGGTCGTTCGCTATAATTGCCTCGTGCAACGCGTTAAAGACGGGCTGTCTTTCTCCAGGCATTCCGTTGATGAATTCCGTTATACTCATAGACCAAGATAAGCAAAATTAATTGATCACTCACCATCATAAGCCCGCTGCAGGGTTTCGATGTCAACTTTCTTCATTGTCATAAAAGCTTCCGTAACGCGCACAATCTGTTCAGGGCTACCGTTCTTCAGCGCATCTAACATGACGGTGGAGGCCACCTGCCAGGATACACCGTATTTGTCCTTCAGCCAGCCGCATTGGCCGGCTTCACCGTCGGCCGAAAGTGCCGACCAGTAATAGTCGATTTCTTCCTGGGTTTCACACGGGACCAATAGCGACACCGCATCGTTAAAACCGAACCCATGCGGATGCGCGCTATCCATAGCGGCCATCCAGGTTTTATCGATGTAAAAATCAGCGAACATAAGTGTGCCCGCTTTATCCGGCCCCATATCCGTCGGGCGCGGGGCGGTGATACCACGTTTGCTGTCTTTAAATACTGAGCAGTAAAAGCCGATCGCTTCATCGGCTTTACCGGCCACCGGCTCGGTGAACAGCAGCGACGGAACGATGACGGGTCTTTCCTCACCCGACGTGTTAGTCAGGATGAGTTGCCAGGATACGCCGTATTTATCGGCTACCCAGCCATAGCGTCCACTAAAAGGATACTTATCCAGCGGCATCATTACTTTTCCATTCCCGATCAGCTTGTTCCAAACCTCGTCGATGTGCTTCGCGGCATCCGGGTCACGCGAGGGGTCGAAGTTGATCATGAAGGAAATGGATGGATTGATCCCAAGCATGTGCCCGGCGCTTATACCCAGGAACGGCTGGTCGGCAACGGTAAATTCGACTATTTCGCATTCGCCGCCAGGCATTGGAAAATGATTGACAGAGTTGACAGCCGAGTCGGGCATTAAGGTTGTGTAGAATTCAGCTGCTTGTTTTGCTTCCTGGTCGAACCAGAGGTGTGGTTTGATGGGTAACATAGGTAAATGATTTTGACGTTATAAATAGTTAAAGATCGTAAGCGTTAATTGTTTTGATCAAATTATTTAACTACATCAAAATTAAATGATTTTTTTTCCCTCCGGGTTTTGCCATTCAGGCGATTATGCGGATTAAACCAGCTTTTGCTTAGGCGAGTGTGGACAGCCGCTATGGCCTTTCGAAAAAGTGTGGTAGCCTTTATTGAGCGGGCCGCCTGGTCCCCAACAAACCGGAGCGGAATAAATTTACCGATTACTTGTATACGCAACAAAATCCCGGTTGTACCTGCTGCGATATTGAAGGGGCGACAAGCCTGTCAGCTTCTTAAAAACAGCGCGAAATGTTTTGGGGTCTGAGTACCCAACTTCGGCCATCGCTTCATACACCCCTCCCTGGGTTGATTCCAGGTTTTTTTTAACAGCTTCAATTTTCACCCTTTGCATATATTCCTTTACCGTGTTTGCAGTAGCATTCTTAAACCTGCGTTCCAGGTTGCGGCGGCCCAATGCAAGCATGGATGCCAACTCTCCTACGGTTATCTGCGTATGAATATTGGCCTCGATATATTCCTGGGCTTTCCTTACAACCATATCCTGATGGCCTTTCTGGGGACGGAAAATAATAAACGGCGATTGGCCCCCCCGCTCAATATCAATCTCGAAACCCTTGGAACAACGAATCGCTGTTTCGCGGCCTGCAAACTTTTCAACCAGGTATACTATCAGGTTAAGCCACGAATAGGCGCCCCCGCTCGTGTAAATGTTGTTCTCATCGGTAATGATCCTGTCGTCTATCAGGTTAACTGAGGGGAACATTTGCCTGAAACGATTGGCAAATTCCCAATGTGTTGCACAGGTTTTGCCATCTAACAAGCCGGTGCCTGCCAGCAAAAATGCGCCGATGCACAAAGCAGCTACAGCTGCTCCAGCCTTATATTGCTTTACGATCCAATCGAGCATCAATTCATTATCAGCCATTATTTGCTGCATATTGCCATGTACTGCCGGGATGATAATCAGATCGGTATAGCTTACATCCTGCAACAACACTTCAGGGCGCACCGTGAACAGCCCCTTTTTCATGCGGGTTTCTGAATGCTGTCCCACCAGCTGAACAATAAATTCCGGGTCCCTGCCTTCTTCGGCCAAATAATCATTTAACCGGCACAATATCTGGTGGGTCCCTTCTATGTTGGTCAGGCTGCAATCGCCCTCAGGCACCAGGATGGAAATATGCTTCATATTGTAAATATACAACTCAAGTTCGTAAACAACCCTTAAAAATGTCGCATTTGTGGGTTGTTATCCATGTGCACGACCGTAACTTTGTTACATAACCGGGAGGCGTTTTAAAGAAGAATATCCTGCGCCCGATGCAGGTGCCAACAGAAAATTAAAACCAAAAGCAATCAAATGAGAAAAGTAATATTAGCCATCCACATGAGTATCGACGGCTGCGTTAGCCACACCAATTTAGGCCCTCCTGACCTGGAAGTTTTTGAGTATTTCGACGCCCTGATGCGGGACGCTGACCTCATTGCCTACGGGCGCAAAATGTATGAGATCATGTTTCCATATTGGGCCGACGAGGCCAATTGGGCCGACGAATTAGATACCGAATTTGGTCAAAGGCTCACCGCCTTCGACAAAATTGTTTTTTCGCGAACCTTAGACAGCGCTGAATACAATACGCGTATTGTTAGTACGGACCCCGCAGCCGAACTGAAAAAACTGAAGCAGGCGCCGGGCAAAAACATTTACGTTGGTACGGTAAGCATGCTCCCGCAATTAGCGCAGGCCGGCGTGATCGATGAATATCATTTCGTGGTCGTCCCTGTGATCGTGGGCAAGGGACCGCGCCTGGTGGAGGACGGCAGTTTGGCGGAGAAACTCAATTTGGAGCTTGTTGCGACGAGGACTTTTAAATCGGGATGTATAGCGCTTCATTACGCGAAGCAAACATTATAACCCGATCAATTCAGGCAAGAAAATGCACTTTGTAACATGAGAAAAATCATCTACGCCATCAACATCAGTATAGACGGCTGTGTGGACCACACCAGCTTTAAAGCAGACGAAGAACTTTTCGACTATTTCACCAGCAATATGCGGGACATCGACCTCGGCGTATACGGGCGTAAAATGTACGGGTTGATGTTTCCTTGTTGGGCCGATGTGGCCAAAAATCAATCCGGGACAAAATGGGAAAATGAATTTGCCCAAAGAATTACCGACGTCGACAAAGTTGTTTTTTCGCGGTCGTTGGACAGTATTGAAGGAGATACGCGCATTGTACGTACCGACCCGGTAGACGAATTGTTGAAACTTAAGCATGCGCCGGGCAAAAACATTTCGGTCGATACGGTAAGCATGTTTGCTCAATTAGCGCGGGCCGGCCTGATCGATGAATATAACTTCGTTGTTCATCCGGTAATTGTCGGCCAGGGGACGCGCCTTGTGGAAGGCAGCCTGCCGGAACGGTTACAATTAAAATTGGTGGAATCGAAGGTTTTTAAATCAGGTTGTGTTGCGCTAAGGTATGTGAAAAGTTAGTAAGAGATATGAGGAAGAAGCCAGTTGGTTGGGATCTATAATCCACGACCTAAAAGAAAATGGATTTGTAATCCACGAAACTGCAAGTTGATTGGATATCGTATTATCGGGATTGCAAATCCCTGATAATTTCGTCCGGGATTATAAACAAATCCGGGCTAAA
The DNA here is from genome assembly GCA_025355225.1 of Bacteroidota bacterium. Taxonomy (GTDB): domain Bacteria; phylum Bacteroidota; class Bacteroidia; order Sphingobacteriales; family Sphingobacteriaceae; genus Mucilaginibacter. The sequence goes on along the minus strand of JANYAB010000238.1, from coordinate 1,414 downwards.
TAGTGACAGTGCTAACAATTAAACCAACGGACAAAAATTAACTTTGACAAACAATAAATAAATAGAAATTATGAGCAAAATTATCTTTGACAGCGGAATATCACTTGATGGCTTTTTCGCAGGCGATAACAGGAGTCCAAACAACCCAATGGGCGGCGTTTCACCAAAAATTCACCAGTGGATGTTTAAACAAAAAGCATTTTGGAAAAACATTAATATGGAAGGCGGTGAAGAGTACGGTGCAGACAGTGAGTTAATTGATGATGTGTTTGCAAGAACAGGTTCTTACATTATGGGAAAACGAATGTTTGAAGAAGGCGAAGTCCATTGGGCAGAAGATTTATACAAAGCGGATGTTTATGTTCTGACACACGAAAAACGCGAGCCCTGGGTTCAAAAGGGGACAACAACATTTTATTTCATCAATGACGGAATACAAAGTGCATTGGAAAAAGCAAGACAATCAGCCAAAGGAAAGGACATAAGGATACAAGGTGGTGCGGATACTATTCAACAATATCTCAATGCGGGGCTTGTGGACGAATTTTTCATTCACATTGCTCCCGTTTTTTTAGGAAGCGGTATCCGACTGTTTGACGGCATTAACAAAGACAAATATGATATTCAAATTGGAGAAGTAATACCATCAAACTTGACAACACATTTGAGATACAAATTGACGAAGAAATGATAACAGCTACCGCTAACAAGGTATTGCCGCAATGGGGCTGACGGGGTTAATTGAACATTTGCGCTAAATTCGGCTGACGGTTTCCAAAATCGCCTACTGCGGCAATACCAGAACCGGGAGCGTTAATTACTTCATGACATAGTTCGTGAAACACTCCCCGAAAGAAAAATGAAAAACTGAAAGCAATAAAATGAGAAATTTAATCTTCGCAATCAACACTACCTTAGATGGCTGCATCGACCATACCAAATTCTATCCCGATGAAGAAACGATGGAGTATTTTACGCAGCTCACGCGGGATGCTGACACATTCGTCTACGGGCGTAAAATTTATCAATTGATGGTCCCCTATTGGCCCGATGTGGCGAAAAACCATTCTGGGCAGAATGACAGAAAAGTGGATATCGAATTTGCACAGGCATTTGACGCCGTCGATAAAATTATTGTTTTCTCACAATCATTGGACAGCCCTGAAGAAAAAAAAACGAGAATTGTTCGTACTGGGCTTCACGACGAGGTACTTAAATTGAAACAGGAACAAGGCAAAAATATTTTTACCGGTGGTGTAACCCTTGCTTCACAACTTGCAGAACTTGGCCTGATTGATGAATATCATATTGTGGTCCACCCGATAATTACAGGAGAAGGGAAACGGTTGTTTGACGGTATCAACCTGCAAGAGAAATTACAATTAAAACTTACTGAGTCAACGGTTTTTAAGTC
>JANYAB010000226.1 GCA_025355225.1 Bacteroidota bacterium | reverse complement strand
CTTTTTAACCAACCGGCTTTTTGCAATGCTGGCCGGCTGCGTTATATTTTTTGTCTTCTCCTTGTTCTTTCCGTGGTTAGGCGTACTCCCTGAACTATTTTTCTGGATTATTATGATCCTGTTCCTTGCCGACACCTTATTGCTATACCGCATTTCAAAGGGTGTTTTTGCCAGGCGCCACGCGCCTGAACGCTTAAGCAATGGCGATGAAAATGAGCTGGGTATTTATATTGAAAATTTGTATCCCTTTAATATCACTGCCGGTATTATTGATGAGATACCCTTTCAATTTCAGAAAAGGGATATCTTATTTGAAACTGAGCTGAAGCCTGGTCAGCATAAACTCATCAATTATCTTTTACGCCCCACCAAGCGGGGCGAATATGAATTTGGTGATATCCGGGTGTATGTCAGATCTCCCCTTGGGTTGGTAAGGCGACGTTATAACTTCAGCCAGGCTGAAACATTGCCAGTATATCCATCGTTCCTGCAAATGCGCAAATACGAATTGATGGCTATTTCAAACAGGCTAACCGAGATTGGCATAAAAAAGATAAGGCGACTTGGCCATAGCCTCGAATTTGAGCAGGTGAAAAACTATGTGCCGGGCGATGATTATCGTACCATCAACTGGAAAGCCACCGCCCGCCGAGGGGATCTGATGACCAACGTTTACACCGACGAAAAATCGCAGCATGTATATTGTGTGATCGATAAATCAAGGTCGATGAAAATGCCGTTTGAAGGGTTAAGCCTGTTGGATTATGCCATAAACGCCAGCCTTGTATTATCAAATGTGGCATTACTGAAAGAGGATAAAGCAGGCCTGATTACCATAGCCGAGAAGATAGGCTCAGTAGTCCCCGCTGATCGGCGCCCAATGCAATTGAACAGGATACTGGAGGTGCTGTATAAAGAAAAAACCCGGTACCTGGAGACTAATATGGAATTGTTGTATGGCACTATCCGTAACGTGTTAAAGCAACGCAGCCTGGTAGTGTTTTTTACCAATTTCGAAAGCATGTCGGCATTGGAGAGGCAGCTTCCTTTTTTAAAGCGCATATCCCGGTTCCATTTGCTCCTTGTGGTGTTTTTTGAGAATACTGAACTCAAAAAATTAAGCGAGCAACCTGCTGATAATATTGAAAATATTTATATAAAAACGATAGCCGAAAAATTTGCTTATGATAAGAAATTGATCGTAAAGGAACTGGCAAAACACGGCATTCAATCCATATTAAGCACGCCACAAAACTTAACCATCAATACCATTAACCGTTACCTTGAACTAAAGGCGAAACAAAGGATCTAAATCAGCCCGCTTTAGGGAAATCAATACCGGCAGCTCCAAGGTCTTTAACTATTTTTTCCATGAGTGCTATTTTAACGTTCAGGTAATCATTGGATTTAACCCAAACATTTACGGTAAACCTAACGCTGTCAACATCAAGAGATATTATGCCCACTCGTACACTTGGCGTCTTTAACACATTTTCTGTTGATTTGATAGCATTAAGCATGATCTGCCTGGCCTTGTCTGTATCAGCTGCATAACTAACCCTTACTTCAAAATCCAACCGCCTCTTTCCTTCGCGGGTGACATTAACGATCACTTCGTTAAATAGCTTTCCATTAGGGATAATTATTGTTCTGTTATCAGCAGTTATTAAAACAGTATAAAATAATTGTATGGAGGTTACAATACCATCCTGTCCCTGTGCAACAATGTTATCATCGATATCAAAGGGCTTAAGCAGCAATATCAACACACCACCCGCAAAATTTTGCAGCGTACCCGATAATGCCAAGCCAGCTGCAACGCTAAACGCACCAATTACGGTTGTGAATATGGTCATCTGGAGCCCAATGATCTCCATTACCGTTATGATCAGCAAGATGTGTAATGCGGTGATAGATAAACTAAGAAAGAAAGGCTGAAGAGATGAATGTACTTTGTTTCTGCTCATCCGGTCCCGGAGGCGCGACCTGATGAATTTTATAAGCCTAAGGCCTATAACGAGTAAAATTAAACCGAAAAATAAATTGGGACCATGGGTAAATACCCAATCATAAGCTTTATCGTATAGTTTATCAAGCCTCATAGAAAGGCCGAAAATAATAATTATTTGCCGTAAATGGCGATAAATAATTCGGGGCCTTTAATAAAAACCCACTCCACAATCTGTGTCTTTAAATGAGTAGCTGTATCGGTTATTACTTTCATATATGCTTTACTTATTCAAATGCTATGCCTAACATTATCTTATTGACTTATTACACAAAAATAAGTTTAATCGTAACCGGAATATTACTTAATCAATCATTTGATTAACAAATGACCATCCATTTACTTTATAATGACGAAAGGATGGTTCATAAAAAAAGAATCCCCGTCTATTTTATTAGACAGGGATTTTTTATTAAGTTCTTAGTCTTAGGTCTTTAGAAAAAACGTTCTATCAAACTTTCAACTTCAGACTTTCGACTTCGGGCTTCAGACTATATTACATCATACCGCCCATACCGCCGCCGCCCATTTGAGGCATGCCGCCGCCTTTTTCGTCTTCAGGATCGTCAGCTAACACACACTCGGTTGTTAACAGCATCGCTGCAATTGAAGCTGCGTTCTCTAAAGCTACGCGGCCTACTTTTGTAGGATCAATTACACCTGCACCAATTAAATTTTCATATTTATCGGTACGTGCGTTATAACCAAAATCTCCTTTACCTTCTTTTACTTTTTGCACTACGATAGAACCTTCGATACCTGCGTTTTCGCAGATCTGACGTAAAGGCTCTTCAATAGCACGACGGATGATCTGGATACCAGTATTCTCGTCATCATTATCGCCTTTCAGGTCAACCAAAGCTTCAATTGCGCGGATGAACGCAACACCACCACCAGCAACTATGCCTTCTTCAACAGCAGCACGGGTTGCGTGCAATGCATCGTCAACGCGATCTTTCTTTTCTTTCATTTCAACTTCAGAAGCAGCACCAATATATAATACCGCAACGCCGCCGGATAATTTGGCCAAACGCTCCTGAAGTTTTTCTTTATCATAGTCAGAAGTTGTAGTTTCTATCTGAGCTCTGATCTCGCTAACGCGGGCTTTTATAGTTTCTGCGTTGCCATTTCCATCAATAATGGTTGTGTTATCCTTATCAATAGTGATTTTTTCGGCCTGGCCTAAAAATGAAAGATCAGCACTTTCTAATTTATAACCTCTTTCTTCTGATATTACTGTACCACCAGTCAAAACAGCGATGTCTTCCAACATTGCTTTACGACGATCGCCGAAGCCTGGAGCTTTAACAGCAGCCACTTTCAGTGAACCACGGATCTTGTTAACTACTAAAGTAGCTAAAGCTTCTCCATCAAGGTCTTCTGCAATAATTAACAATGGTTTGCCGGTTTGAACCTGCTTTTCAAGGATAGGAAGTAATTCCTTCATTGAAGATATTTTTTTATCGTAGATCAGGATATAAGGATTTTCCAGTTCTAC
>JANYAB010000170.1 GCA_025355225.1 Bacteroidota bacterium | reverse complement strand
GACCCAGTGCAGCACATACCACAATAATGGTTTGAGCCAGGTCGGGACACGATTTAAGGTCAAATATTTTTCGGATTAGCGGTTTTAGTTCTTTTTTTAAATAAACGCCGCCATCCTTAAACTGCGAAGTGATACCAAAGTTAGCCATGATCTCGGTGATCACGCTATCCCCCTGCAAACTGTAAGATGTTAAACCCGGCAGAAACAATTCGGCTTCATCAGCTAATGCGGCTATGGCATACCAATACGAAGCCGCACTCCAGTCTGGTTCAACATGCAAAGATGTGTCCCTAAACTCCTGGTGGGAAATGTGGATGCTGTTGCCTTCCCACTGGTGTTGAATGCCTACCTGTTGAAGCATGGAGAGGGTCATCTCTACGTATGGCCTCGAAGTGAGTTCGCCCTCAATCTGCAATGTTAAACCTAAAGGCAGCCGGGCAGCAATAAGCAACAATGCAGTGATATACTGACTGCTAATATCGCCCTGGATACTGATCTTATCTTTTTGTTGCTGCCCCAGACCGCCTTTAATTCTTAGAGGAGGGAAACCCTCGTTTTCGGTATATTCTATATGTGCACCTATTTCGCGTAAAGCGGTTACCAATAAACCAATGGGCCGCTGTTTCATTCTTTCGCTACCAGTGAGTATCACTTCCTCATCCTGTAAAGTGAAATAAGCTGTTAAAAAACGCATTGCGGTACCCGCCGGACCTATGTTTATTTCGGATTTCGGAATTTCGAATTCGGAATTGGTTAATGTCTCTGACCTCTGACATCCGACTTCCGACTTCAGGACGGCAGCAAGTGTTACAGTATCCGCAGCATCCGATACATTTTCGACTTTAACTTTGCCATGACTCAACGCCTCAATGATAAGCGCACGATTGCACTCGCTCTTTGAGCCGGTAAGGTGTACTATACCGTTCACCGATTTGTTCTTTTTAGAAAGGATGATGTTCTGCTTCATCGATATATTAAACGTGCGTCAATTTTTCCTGCGGCTGACCTTCCTGGCCTTTGTTCATAATTTCGGTTTGCTTGCGTATAGATTCGCTGTGGATCAACTCAAGCAGTTTTTCGGTAAACTCGGTGCTCAATTTGAGCGCCCTTGCATAAGCAGTACGTTTGTTTAAAATCTCGTCCCAGCGGCTAACCTGTAAAATGGTGATCCCATTTTCCTTTTTGTAATTGCCGATTTTTTCTACGATCTGCATCCTTTCGGCCATTTTCTGAATTACCAGGTCATCTATTTTGTCAATCTGGTTACGCAACTCAGTCAACTTATCTTTTAACTCTGTGCCTCTTATTTCGGGTTTACGCAAAGTCAAACGCTCAATGATCTCTACCAATGCTGAAGGGGTTACCTGTTGCTTAGCATCGGTCCATGCAACACTTGGGTCGATGTGCGATTCGATCATCAATCCCTGCATATCCAGGTCAAGCGCTTTTTGGGCAATGTAGCCGATCAGTTCACGGTTGCCGCAAATGTGGCTTGGGTCGCAAATTATAGGCAGGTCCGGAGCATGCGTTTTCAGACTGATGGCCAGGTCCCACATAGGTTCATTTCGGAAAGCTGTTTTTTCATGTGAAGAAAAGCCCCGGTGAATAGCGGCCAGTTTGGTGATACCTGCATTATTGATGCGCTCGAGCGCGCCAATCCATAATGAAAGATCAGGGTTTACCGGGTTTTTGACCATTACAGGCACGTCAACACCTTTAAGGGCATCTGCAATTTCCTGTACGGTAAATGGGTTCACGGTTGAGCGTGCACCAACCCACAGGATATCAACGCCTGCCTTTAACGCTTCGTCAACGTGTTTTCCTGTAGCTACTTCAACAGTTGTTGGCAGGCCTGTTTCTTCTTTGGCGCGTTTAAGCCACTCCAAACCGATGCTTCCAATACCTTCAAATTCGCCCGGACGGGTACGTGGTTTCCATATCCCCGCACGTAAGGCAGATACTTTACCCGTTTTTGCCAATAAGTGGGCGGTGGCTACTAATTGTTCTTCTGTTTCGGCGCTGCAGGGTCCTGCAATTACTAAGGGTTCACTCCCAGTTTTTATCCAGGAACTTAGCGGCTGAATGTTTAAATCTAGTTTCATATTTTTTTTGATAGTCCGGAAGACGGAAAGTCCGCAAGTCCGAAAGTTTATTTTTTACTTATTTTTTTATTTTACTGCTTCAATTTTTCGGACTTCCCGACTTTCGGACTTTCCGTTTAAAATCATTTGACTATTTTTTTAACATTTATGTATTTGCGTGTTATTTTTTCCTGCGCCCTGAATTTTTGCTCCCTTTCGTTGAGGGAATTTTCATCATCATGCCGCTGATACTCCCCGAGTATGTTAAAGTTGTGCGTGTATTTTAGTATCTGGCGAATAGCGGCATCATATTGTTTGGTGTTATCCCATTCCACATCCACGTAAAAGTTATACTCGTTACGCTTTCCAATAACCGGCATGGATTGGATCTTGCTCATGTTAATATTTTGCTCAGCTAAGATTAACAGCACTTTTGCCAACGCGCCCACCTGGTTACTCACCTGGAAACATAAGGATGCTTTGTTGTTTTCCTTTTTTTCTACGTTTTCATGGTGCGTCAGGATCAGAAACCGGGTAAAGTTTTTCTTGTTCGACTCGATCCGTCGTTCCAATACATCTAACTGGTATAATTTAGCCGCCAGTGTATTGGCAATTGCAACGGTGTCGGTCAAAAGATCATCCCGGATGCGTTTGGCACAGGCAGCGGTATCATTACTTTCAATGATCTTTAAATGCGGGTACTCATCAAAAAAATCAACACATTGGCGGATAGCGATAGGGTGCGAGGTAACATACTTAATGTCTTCGAACTTAACACCCGGCAGCGCCATTAAATGCAATTGAATGGGTAGATAAACCTCGCCAACTACCGGGAAATTATAGCTTAACATAAGCGAGTAGTTTGGTAAAATACTACCTGCAATGCTGTTTTCGATAGCCATTACAACATAATCAGCTTCCTTATTTTGCAGTGCTTCAAATGTCTGTTTAAAGGAGTTGCATTCAATGGTTTGAATATTCTCGCCAAAATGCAAAAAAGCGGCTTCTTCGTGAAATGAGGCACGTATACCCTGGATAGCAACTCTTGGTTTTTTATCTTTCATAACGTCATTTAAAGCAAAAAGTCCCGGCTGGTTAGGCCGGGACTTTTCAGTTTATCTTATATGTTTGTTAGTGCATATTAGTCCCGGCTCTTACTTGTAAAGTAAAAGTAGTAACCATAAAAATATGCATTGTTAAACTTCATTGTTTCTATTTATGTTGTAAATGTACGGTAAAAAATAAATTTGTCAATAGAAAATTTTATTTTTTTGAAAATAATGGTTTTTAACAGAATTTTATTTGCTTGCGTTCCCCAGAAGAACACCCTTTAAGATATAGAGACTTCGGGAATTTCATTTGCTAAGCTGCCTGGTTTTTATCGTATTCCCGCTGCATCATCCTCGCAGTCTGGCTATGGCCATCATGACTCCAGCCTGGTGGATTAAAAAGATATTTGAGCTTAATCATAAAGTCTGGACATTGTTTTACATCATGGAGCAGGGCCTTCCATTCGTGAAAAAGCACACCTACAGGGCCCAAGTCTCCTGGTTGTTTTGTTAAGCCAAAACGGATAGTTTCGGCAAGGTTTTCTTCTCTGAATGTCCCGAACAGCCTGTCCCAAATAATCAGGACCATGCCCATGTTTTTGTCTAAATAGGGGATATTGGATGCATGGTGCACTCTATGATGTGATGGGGTTACAAATATCCACCCATACCATTGAGGCAATTTAATGTGATATTGTGTGTGTACCAGGTTACCGTATAGCTGGGTGACCAGGTAAGCATACATAATGTCAATAGCAGAAAATCCCGCAAAGGCCAACGGCATATAAAAGAATACGCGGTACAAGGGTTCAAAAACCGTTGAGCGAAAACCGGTCGTCAGGTTAAAATGTTCCGACGAATGATGTGTTACATGCATGGCCCAGAATAGCCGGCAATAGTGGCCTAAATAATGCAATACCCAATACAGAAAATCCTGGGCTATGATCAAAACCAACCAGTAGACGATCTCGTTTTTTATTTCGAACAACCTGAATTGCCACGCATAGTGTAATATAAAAAATGTAATTCCTTTGAAAGCGAGATTGATGATAAAAGTGAGCGATGTGAGATAGATATTGGTTAAGGTATCGCGTTTTTCGTAATATTTACGGTCTTCCCAATAACTGAAGCCCATTTCAACAAGTGTTAGCAGTACCAGTAATCCTACCAGAACTATTATTGCCTCCCGTCTTGCATCAAATTGGATATCAAAATGGAACATATTACAAGTTAGTAATATTATTGCAAATATTTTAAAGTATTACAAAGTTGAGTAATAGCTTAAACTTTCACAAAGTTCCTCTTCCGTGCATACATTATCAATACGGCATTGTCCGATGTTTGTCAAAAGCGTGCAGTTTATTTTGCCTGATTGATTTTTCTTGTCCTTAAGCATAATGCTATATAGTTTTTTATAGCATGATGCAGCAATTTTGTATTTGGGATACAAACTATTGATGGTATCAACGATCTCGTTTAGTGCAGTCTCAGGCAGTCCCGCTTGCATGTGTGAAAGTTTTGCTTCGCAGATCATACCTATCGCTATTGCTTCGCCATGGGTAAGCGGATTTTCATCATTAACCAGGGAATAAGTTTCAACAGCATGACCAACGGTATGGCCAAAATTCAGGCTTTTACGGATCCCTTTTTCGTGCGGATCTTCGATAACTACTTTATTTTTTATTTCGATTGATCGGTAAATCAAATCAGCAGATGGGTTTTTCAGGTCGCTGTTTTTCAATAGGTTCCAATATCCGGCATCCATTATCAAACCATGTTTAAGCATTTCTGCAAGACCCGAAAGTATTTGCCTGGCCGGCAAAGTCTTTAAAAATGCGTGTTCAATAAAAACAGCCTTTGGCTGGGTAAAAGTTCCGATGATATTTTTAATATTATCCAGGTCGATACCCGTTTTTCCACCTACCGAGGCATCCACCTGCGAGAGCAGGGTAGTGGGTACATGAACAAAATCGATACCCCGTTTATAGGTTGATGCTGCAAAACCGCCAAGGTCGCTGATCACTCCGCCGCCCAGGTTGATAAGCAGGCTCTGCCGGTCGGCGCTGAAATCGATCAGCATTTTCCACACACCAACGCAAAAGTCAATATTCTTGCTCTCCTCGCCGGAATTGATCTCGATGATATCAAAATTATCGAGGTCATCAATTTGCTCCCTAATCACGGGCAGGCAATGTTTGGCTGTATTTTCATCGGTCAAAACAAAAAACCTCGAATAATCGCCTTGTTTTATAAATTTTACCAGTTCGGTTATGGAATTATCAAAAAAAATAGGATAGTTAATGCTACTAAGTGTGTTCATAAAAATTACTGTACCTTGATTTGTGTTCCCATGAATTCAACTGTATCGCCTCTTTTCACTTTAAGGCGTTTCCGGTAGTCCACAGCACCATTATATTTTACTTTGCCCTCAATTACAACCAGTTGCGCTTCGCCGCCTGTCTCAACCAGGCCGGTTGCCTTCAGTAATTGTATCATAGGGATATAATCGCCTTCCAGTTTGAACTCTATCATGGGCGGCAAAAATAAACTATTCACGCGATAATGAGTTATTTGCTTTGCATTTTCTAATTTTGCGCATGCTCAAAAATGAAACTGTGATTGATCCCGGCAAGGGGACGCTGTCTTTTGAAAACACCGAAATAGCTTTTCGCCATTCATCAAATACCGATCTGAAACGTGCCTTCTGGCTTTTTAGGATGATCAATATTAATTTTTTCGTGAAGATGGGTCCGCCGCTTACCAACTTCGCGATGAAGATAGGTCTGCCGATCAAGTCTATAATTAAGGCGACTATATTCAAACATTTTTGCGGCGGCGAAACGATTGCCGAATGCGACAATACTATTAAAAACCTGTATGCAGGTAAGGTAGGCACCATATTGGATTACTCGGTAGAGGGGGGAGATGATGAGCAGATTTTCGACCATACGCGGGACGAGATTATATTGACCATAGAACGCGCGTTGGGTGATAAAGCAGTGCCCATTACTGTGTTTAAGCCAACGGGTATAGCCAGGTTTGCATTACTGGAAAAACTGGATGCCGGAACCGTCTTAACCACATCGGAAGAAAAGGAATGGGAAAAAGTGCAAGGCAGGGTGCTTTCTATCTGCACAAAGGCTTACCAAACGGGCGTACCCGTAATGATAGATGCTGAAGAAACCTGGATACAAAAAACAATTGACCTTTTAGCGTTGAACATGATGCGCAAGTTTAATAAGGAGAAGGCGATAGTTTACAATACCTACCAGTTATACCGCCACGATAAACTGGCTTCTTTAAAGAGTGATTACGCTGTTGCCGTTAAAGAAGGTTTTATTTTGGGCGCCAAACTGGTGCGCGGGGCCTATATGGAAAAAGAGCGCAAACGTGCCGAAGAATTAGGTTACCCGTCATTGATACAGCCCGATAAGCAATCAACAGACAGAGATTATGACGCAGCTTTGCGTTTTTGTATCGATCACATCGAAAAAATCGCGCTCGTGGCTGGCACTCATAACGAAAATAGTTGCCGCGTACTGGCCGATTTGCTGAACGAAAAGAATGTACCTCATAACCATTCCCACGTTTACTTTTCGCAATTGCTGGGCATGAGTGACCATTTAAGCTTTAACCTGGCCGACGCCGGATATAACGTGGCTAAATACGTGCCTTATGGCCCCGTGAAATCTGTTTTACCTTATTTGTTCAGAAGGGCGCAGGAAAATACAGCAATATCCGGACAAATGAGCAGGGAACTGAGTTTGATCATCAAAGAAAGAAAGCGCAGAAAAATATAAGCGGCGCCAATATGTCCACTTTTCTGGGCGTTCCATTTTGAAATGTGGAACACCCTGGAACACCCGGAACGGTATCAATAGTTAATTTATTTAACTAAAACGATGTTTTTTAGGTTGATAAATCCATTTTTACATCAAGTTCTGATCACATCAGTATCAATAGGCGTATAACCCAATAATCTGCTCATGGTAAGCATTTGTCCCTTGTGATGAAACTCGTGGGTAATAACATGAGTAAATAATTGTAAAGGGGTTAACGTTACTGTAATTCCTTTCCTTTTTATTTCTTTGGTCAGCAATTGCTCATAATCATCTTTGTATTTTTGCAAAAAATCACCAACTATCAAATCCACCTTTTCAAACAATAGTTTAATATCATCCAGATCTTTAATGTCTTCGGTTTCATAGAACGGCAACGCTCCATCCAGGCCAAAATTCTTTAGCCAGCTTATGTAAGTATTTGCGTTATGCACCAGCAAATCGACGATGTAGTTATTATTGAAAGCGGCTATCTTTTCAAAAAGAGCATTTTCATTCATGCTTCCGCAATAGCTGAACAAAGCCTGTCTTGCGCCTTTAACGCCTGCATATTGAGATAACAACAGTTGCTCCATAATGGTCTATAATAATCCCTCCCGTTTAATTAAATCCTGCATTGTATCCGGCGCCTTCATCAGGTAGGTTTTAATACCCAGGGCTTTTGCAGCTTCCAGGTTTGCAGCGATGTCGTCAATAAATAAAGTCTCCTCCGGTTTTAAGCCGTTCTCGCTCAAAACCTTTTCAAAAATGGCCCTGTCTGGCTTTCGTATACCAACAAGATGCGAGTAATAAGTTTTTTCAAACAGATGATCGTTGCTTTCAAAGCCAAACTCTTTTTTCAGGTAATCCATAATAAACCCGTAATGTATCGGGTTGATATTACTTAACAAAAATGTGCGGTATTTTTTGTTCAGTTGGTCCAAAACCTCATGTGTGCCCTTATCAACACCCAACAGCAGGCTATTCCATGCGGCGTCAATTTCCTGATCTTTCAGGTCAGCCTTGCCGGATTTTTTCCTGATGAAATCCCTGAATTCAGCTGGAGTAACCTGTCCTTTGTCAAAAGCATCAAAAATAGGGTCCTGTACGCCGTGAGCAAAAAAGGCATCGGTATGGTCAATGGCTAAAGTATTCCAGCCATCTTTTAATTTTTGAAAATCAAGCATGAAAATTACGTTGCCGTAATCGAATATAATGTTTTTGATGTGCTGCATATTTTGTTGGATCAAAAATGGTAATATTGTAGAAATACCCCTGCAATTTAAACCAATTTAATTTACCTTTTTCAGTACAGTTGTTTCTCCAGTTTTATTCCAGAATTTATTTTTAAATAGCATAAAAACCTAAAATATGAATCCGATGAAAAAATCAGCTGCTTTGTTAATTTTATGTAGCATAGCTCTTAGCGTGCCCTTTAAGGTAAGCGCACAGCAAACAACAGGCTTTAAAGTGCTGAATGACTATAAAATCCCCAGCGTGGGTGGTTGGGATTATATTACCGTTGATGGCGCCAATAAACGCGTTTATGTATCGCATGGTATGCAGGTAAATGTGATCAGTACAACAGGTGATTCCCTTGGCTACATACCCAAAACAACAGGCGTACACGGGATAGCGTTGGTACACGATTTAAATAAGGGTTTTACAAGTAATGGCAGGTCCAATTCGGTAACTGTGTTTGATTTGAAAACCCTTACAGCAACCGGTGAAATTCAGTTAACTGCCCGAAATCCTGATGCGATTTTTTATGATGACTTTTCAAAAAAGGTAATTACCTGCAATGGCGGCAGTAAAGATTTAAGCTTTATTGATCCGGCGACCGAAAAAACGGTAGCTACCGTGCAATTAGGCCAAAAATTAGAAACCGCAGTATCCGACGACAAAGGCAAAATATTTGTGAATGGCGAAGATAACAGCGAAGTAATTGTAGTTGATGCCATCGCCTATAAAGAAATTGCCCGTTACAAAATAGACGGTGGTTCTTCTCCTTCCGGTTTGGATATCGACCGCGAAACCAACCGTTTGTTTATTGCCTGCGGCGATAGTAAAACTATGGTTGTAATGGATGCCTCCAACGGAAAAACGGTTGGAACATTCCCGATTGGCCGTACCGATGGTTTAGTGTTCGACCCTGCGCTAAAAATAGCCTATGCTTCAAACGGCGAGGGTACAATAACCGCAGTAAGAGAACTGAGTGCCGATAAATTTGAGTTGATTGAAAATATACCTACCGAACCTGGCGCAAGGACCATCGGCATAGACCTGGTAACGCACCATTTGTTTTTACCAACCGCTAAATCGGAACCAGCGCCAGCCCCAACAACTGACAATCCACGACCACGCGGGAAACAGATACCCGGCAGCTTTCATGTGATAGAGGTGGGGAAAGCCCAATAGTTGAAAAGTTGGAATGTTGAAACGTTGGAATGTTAATTTTTGTTAGAAACATTAGCATATACCTGTTAACCTTATAATCTTTCAACCTTTCAACTTTCTAACCTTGCAACCTTTCAACTTTCCAACCTTCCAACATCTATAACTAAAACATTACTAACCCCTTGTAAATTTAACTAAAAATGAGTTTTGAATTTTGGCTGTAATTCACTAACATTGCAGCCGAAATTTAAACACGATTTCAGCGCCTATAGCTCAGTTGGTTAGAGTAGAAGACTCATAATCTTTTGGTCCCTGGTTCGAGCCCAGGTGGGCGCACGTTTATAAAAAGGCCGTTCCTGCTACAGGAATGGCCTTTTTTGCTTTCTAAACGCGGATTATGACGCTCCGCAGCACTGCTTTTGGCTACCGCCAAAAGTCAGGTTCAACATAGTTTTTTGTTTAATTTCACGCAGGAATGTTACGAATATGTTACAATGTTTTGCGTGGCTAATGGAATTTAATTATGGCTACGGTTAGCGCTAAGGTTTTTGAACACCACAAAAAGGATGACGGCACATGGAATGTAAAAATTTGTGTCTATCACCAAAATGACAGGAAGTACCTGGAGACTTCCCAC
>JANYAB010000169.1 GCA_025355225.1 Bacteroidota bacterium | reverse complement strand
GTACCGGTTTAAGAAAAATTTCTAAAGATAGTGCATGCTCAGGTTCACCAAAATGGTCGCCCGATGGTAGGCGTGTAGTATTTTATGAATTACCTGTAGAGCAAACCTGGAATGCCAGAAATTCCTTTTTAGCTGCCAAGGCAACGTCACAAATCATTTCGGTAGACGTGAATACCGGTGAACGAATTACGCATACAAGCGGGCCGGGATTAAAATTATTACCTCAATATATCAATAAAGATAATATAGGCTATTTGGCCAAAGCAGGCCCAAATGAAGGTATAGGATATACTAATGGTGTAGCTATTAAGCTTAAATTGCGTTCACCTTCATGGTCTCCGGATGGGCGGCAGGTTGTTTATGAAAAGCAGGATTGGAAACCAAGGGTGCAAAATCAATTATTGTACAGTTGGGACCCCAATTACGAATATCGTTATACTGATGTTTTTCCTGGCTTTGCTTCTGACGGTAAACTCGTAATTACCGAAAAAAATGACAACTCGTCTATTGCGGTTTTAGATGCCGATGGGTCTAATAAAAAAAGGATCTATAATGCTGATGGTGGTGCGGCGTTTTATCCGAATTGGTCGCCTGACGGGCAATGGGTTGTTTTTGGCTATGGTGGTTATCTTCAGTCCAGAAAAACCCAGGGCGCAAAAATAATGATGGTAAAACGTGATGGGACAGAGCTTAAAGACCTTACAGATGGCGAACCAAATGCAGGTTTCCCAAGTTTTTCTGTGGATGGTAAAAAAATTGTTTATAGGGTTTTTGGAGCAAAAGACTATGGTTTGCGAATAATGAATATAGCCGACCGGTCTGTTAAAGTTTTAACAACCGACTACGATAACTTACCTGACTGGTCGCCAGACGGGAAAAAGATATTATTTACTCGTAAGCACGATGGTAACAATTTCGACATTTTTACTATTGACCCGGATGGTAACAATTTAACACAGCTTACTACATTACCAACCAATGATGCCCATGCTGTATGGAGTGCGGATGGTAAACATATTATGTGGGATAGTGGAGAATATGGATTTAAGGAAGAAGCTGCTTTAAGTGACAATACCTTTCAACCATATGGCGTAATATTTATTATGAATGCGGATGGAACTGGTAAAAGACCATTAACAGATAGTCTGTGGGAAGATTCAATGCCTTGTTTTGTACCATTTTAAAAATGACTAAATAATCTAATCCTTTGATATCCTGAAAATACGTTAAGATAATGTTAAACGAATGGGTAAAAGATCAAAATGATAAATCATTATTTTTAATTCCAGAATTAAAATATTAGTTTAGTTTAAGAAAAGTAAATAACTATGAGCCGCCACGAAATAGAAGATAAACGAATTGTATATACTCAATTTTTTTGCTTTCTTGTTGCATTTCTTATCACAATTATTTTTCCTAAAACCACACATAATTTTAAAGCAGCAGATTCCTTAGTAATGACCGGGACCGTATTACTGGCTATTAAATTAGCGAGAGACGGCTGGGAAATCGCAGCTGCAGGGTTCACATTGTTAGCTATTGCCTGGGGTGGATACTTTATCCAACATGATATCAGCGGGGAATCGGGAAAAGGGATTCTGGCATCAAGCTTCTATTTTTTTTTACCATCGATGCTTATGATCTGTTTTTATCAACCTTTCCCATGGTGGGTGAAGTTGATTACCCTATTATCCGTTATTGCCCCTTTTATTATTTTAGTAATCGAAAGTTCAGGCTCAGATGCTAGCCAGCTTCGTGTTTGGACGGGCATTAATTTCAAATTTTTACATTTTACGACGCTATGTTGGGGGACATTTTTTATTTATCCTTTTTTTCTTAGAAAGAAATGAATTTTTAGTTGATTAATGATTAAAATGAAATCTTTAGGAGCGCAATAGCTGACATAACGAGTATAATAGAGGTTATAGTAAAATTTAGCGAAAAAATATCTAAAATTTATTTGGCTTTATTTTATACACCGTTGTCCAATAAGTATTCTAAATACTTCAATATGATTGCTATACCTAATGATATGTATGCAAGATGTGTTTTTAATGCTGATGTGAATTTAGCTGTTTTCTGTTGTACATTTCAATCAATTTCTTAAATACCCTTTCATAATACCCTATCCAAACTCATAAGTCGGGTCATGATTCATTAAGTAGTTTTAAGCTCTTAAATTATAAAAATAAGACTAAAAATTAATTGTAAAATGCAATATTTAAGCTTTAGTTTTTTCTTATTAATCGTATATTTGATTAGTCAATCATGTGGGCATCTAACTAAGCACCTGAAGATTGACTTTTTTCATAAGTTGTTGATAATAAGCTAATAACAAAGATAGGTTCGAGCCCAGGTTGGGCGCACGTTTATAAAAAGGCCGTTCCTGATACAAGAATGGCCTTTTTTGCGTTCTAAACGCGGATTATGACGCTCCGCAGCACTGCCTTTTGCGACCGCAAAAAGTCAGGTTCAACATAGTTTTTTGTTTAATTTCACGCAGGAATGTTACGAATATGTTACAACGGTTTTGCGTGGCTAATGGAATTTAATTATGGCTACGGTTAGCGCTAAGGTTTTTGAACACCACAAAAAGGATGACGGCACATGGAATGTAAAAATTTGTGTCTATCACCAAAATGACAGGAAGTACCTGGAGACTTCCCAC
>JANYAB010000122.1 GCA_025355225.1 Bacteroidota bacterium | reverse complement strand
GTTGGTTCATCCAGGAAAATTATCGTCGGGTTATTTATCAGGGTAGTGGCTATTGAAAAACGCTGCTTTTGGCCGCCCGAAAGCTCTTTGTATTTAGATTTGGCTTTATCCACAAGGGCTACTTTCTCCAACATTTCCTTCGGCGTTTTATTGATCCCATACAAACCGCAAAAAAGTACGATCAATTCCGAAAGGTTCAGATTAGGGTAGTAGCCAGCAGCTTGCAATTGTACGCCTATACATTTTTTAATACTATCGGTATCCTTTTCAATGGAAAATCCGTTGACGATGATCTCGCCCGAAGTTTTTTCGCGAAGCGTTTCAATGATCTCGAGAGTGGTGGTCTTCCCGGCGCCGTTGGGGCCGAGCAAACCGAATATTTCGCCCTCATAAACTTCAAAACTGATACCCTTTACGGCTTCAAAATCGTCGTAATTTTTTACAAGGTTTTTTACCGTGATGATCGGTTGTTTTGTCATAATGTAAAAATGGGATAGATTACTGGTATTTCAATGAATTATTAGAGCATTGAAAGAAATTTCAGGATGAAAGAGGTTTTACGTAGTACGTATTAAGTTGTATGTACTACGCTTTTTCTATTAGCCAAGCATGCTTGCAAACGACCTGCTTAGTGACTCCATACGCTCAAACAAGAAGTTATGCAGCTTAAAAATTAATGTTTTCATACTATGTTGATAGCTCGCTGCAAAATTATCCTACCGATATTAACCGATTAAGTACTTCGTGTTAACTTATCATTTCTTTATGTTAAATGGTTATTTCACCAAATGCCCCAACGTGTGGATGATGACCTGAAGTTGTTGAGCCACCTCCGTGGCTAAATGAATGAGCTGAATAAGAAGAATTGTTTTCATGATATTGTTCGATTTATGGCACAAATATGCCCTTGTGCACAAAAAACCGTTATTCCTTTTAGGCGAACGGCAGGAAATTCTCGGTGAATAGTTGAGAAACAGAGATGAGTCGGTGAAAAATATTTTATTATAGTTATTTTAGAGTAAAATCAGCGAAGCTTACGATGTGGACCTGCCCCAAATGCAATCACCGGTTCTTCAATAAAAATCAATCCCATTCGTGTGGCGATTATACGGTTGGTGATTTTCTAAGGGGCAAGCCGGTTGAGAGCATTGAGCTGTTTCATTTTTTTATTTCAGAATACAGAAAAATCGGAGACTTCGAATTACACCCGGTTAAAACAAGAGTGGCGTTGTTAACTAAAATGCGTTTCTGTTCAGTCAATAAAATAGGTAAAGATCATATTGATATCCATTTAGTACTGACTACGCTTTTTGAGCATGCTTCATGTTTTTACAAGGTCGATAATTTGGGAAATCGCTTTTTTGTTCATCATTGCCGCCTTTACGACATGGATGATATAACGGATGAATTAAGAAAATATATGTTGATGGCTTATGAAGTAGGGAATAGGGCGCATGTGGTTTCAAAAAACGCAGATAAATGAATAAAAATTCTTAAATTCATCCATTGCATTAAAAATCAAGTTCAAAACATGAAAACAGCCTTAAAAGCGCTCACTCCTGTTCTCCTGCTATGTATATTCTTCAGCTGCAAACCAAAACCCCATGACCGTCTGGCCAACGCTACCCGCGAGGATAAAAACGGATGGATCTATGTACACCTGGAAGGATCGCCTGCTGATATTGGGTATCAGCATGGTTATCTGGTTGCAAAGGAAATTGATACCCTTATAAAAGTAATGCAGTTCTACCTGCCCAAAACCACCGAGAAGGATTGGGCCTTTTACCGTGCAGCAGCAGGTCGTTTTTTATGGAAAAAGATAGATAAGGAATACCAGGACGAGATAAAAGGCATTGCCGAAGGCTTGCAAGCAAAAGGCATGAAATACGATTCGCTGGATGTGACCGCACTGAACGCCAATATTGAACTTTCCAGTTATTATGTGCCGGGATTAATGAATAAAGCAAAACCTGGCAGCGGGGACAATCGTGCACCAGGTAATTGCAGCGCTTTTATTGCCAATGGTAAATATACCAAAGACGGCAAAATAGTAATTGGCCATAATAACTGGACCGATTACATAGAAGGCGAACGCTGGAACGTGATAGCCGATATTAAACCTGAAAAGGGCAATCATATTTTGATGGACTGCGCGCCCGGCTTTATTCACAGCGGCGACGACTTTGTGGTGAGCAGCAGCGGTATATTGATCACCGAAACCACCATAACCGGTTTTAAGGGCTTCGACACTACAAAGGCCCCCGAGTTTGTTCGTGCCCGCAGGGCTGCACAATACAGTAACAGTATTGATGACGTGGTGAAAACCATGACTACTGATAATAATGGGGGCTATGCGAACGACTGGCTGATAGGCGACACTAAAACCAACGAGGTGGCCAAATTGGAATTGGGATTAAGGGATTATCGAGTTTGGCGATCGAAAGATACGGCTATGATCGGCTCCAATTTCCCCAGCGATCCTAAGTTAATAAAGGAAGAAACGAACTTTAATGTGAATGACCCGACCAGTTCGCCTAATGCGCGTAAACTGAGGATGGAAAAACTGGTAGCAATAGACTATAAAGGCAAGCTTACCGACGCTACAGGCAAGATCATTGAAGGCGATACTTTTGATGCATTGGACAATAAACAAGCACTTAATCGTTGTGTTATTGACGGGCATGTAGAGGAAGATGCCAAAGGCGTACCCGAATGGAACGAAGGACCGTATTACCCTATGGGTGCGGTGCAGGGCAAAGTCACCACTACCGATTTAGCTAAAAAGATGCAGTTTTGGGCACACATGGGCCACCCCGGCGGCTCCGACTTTTTAGCAGCCCCCTATTTTGCCAAACACCCGGAATATAAATGGCAGGACAAGTATTTGCGGGATATGAAGGCATATCCGTGGACGTTGTTTAGTGCGAAGTAGTTCGATTTTGCATTACTTTGTTGACTACAGGGAGTCTGTTTATTTATTATTACTTTAAAAAACGTAACTTTACTTAAAAACGAATTATGTTAAATATTGATCGTATTACTTCCAATCCAAATATAATGAATGGGAAAGCATGTATCAGAGGTATGCGCATTACTGTTTCCATTGTCCTCAACTTACTGGCTAATGGCTTGGACAAAAAAGAGATCATTGAGTTATATCCTTATTTGGAATATGAAGATATAGATCAATGCCTGCAATATGCAGCCTATCTTGCGGAAGAAGAATTATTTACGATATAAAACTCTACAAATTTGCGTTTCTTGTTAGATATGGGTGTGTCTTACAAAGTGGGACTCTGGCTGAACAGCATTGAGCATAATGCTATCCATTTGAGCGAGGAAGGGTTACACACAATGGAAGATCACCTGATTGTAGAAAAAGCTATTAATGAAAATAGAATTATTTTGACTGCTGATATGGATTTTGGACAAATCCTGGCCTTTACGAAATCCAGTTCGGTTTCAGTTATACAATTCAGAGTTTTTGATCTATCACCAGATAATATAATATCAAAGCTTAACCTAGTATTCGATAAATTTTCCGCCCAGTTAGATGTCGGGCATGTCATAATAACTATCCAGGAAAATAAAATCCGCCTTAAAAATTTGCCTCTCTGAGTGTTCGTAGTAAATCTCAACGCTCCGCATTCATCCTCATTCCATCATCAGCCTTCTAATCAATTCCGCACTTTGGGTCTTACCTTCTTCCAGCCGGTCGCTGAAAAAGGCTTGCACTTCGTTAAAATGCTTTTTGTAGCCTTCCATGTCGCCATAACCAATGATAGATGACCATTCCCTTACCGCCGAATGAAATTCCAGATCATCACCCCGGATAGTCTTATCGTATAATGCGGTTTTGATGGATTCTTCCAGCAGTTCCTCATTTTTAAATAAATACTCGGCAATACCCAACCGCAGGCGGAAAGGCGGAGTTTGACAGATCAGGTTATCATAGGGATTAACGCCCAGGTGATACCAGGCATCCACCATACTTAATATACTCAGGTGCGAATTGGGCTTTTGGAGTTCGGGCTTTTGAGATAATGAAAACTCTTTCATCACTGTATCATTCAGCATAATAGGTTTGCGGCTTTCGTGAAATACAAAATCGCGGGCACGGTATATTCTCGCTCTGAAAAGAGTTTCCTCCTCTTTTATCATCAGCTTAAACAATTCCGACTCGGATATGGCATAGCGCTTCACCTGCTGCCGGGCATAGGGGTTCAAAATGGCGAGCCCGGCGTAAACGTGCGCTTTGTAGCTGAATATGCGCAGGGTGGTCAATATTTTTACGTTATCTATTCCGCCTACATACGATCCGTTTTCCCAGGGAAAAAAACCGGCTTCTTTCCAGGCTGTTCCCATACTTTCAAAACCAACATGCGTTACCGCCTGCGTGTCGGCAACTATCTTATCGTGTTCATGGTAATCAGCTATCTCTACAATGTCTGTTTCTATAGCAGTAAATAACTCAAGCATCCGCTTGTAAGCCGCAGCGCCCGCCCGATGTTTTATCAGGATAAGCTTTTGTCCTTTGGGCTCAAATCCGGGCCCGTGCATGGCATGAAAAGTAATGATCTGCGCATCAGCCGGCAGGTATTTTTCAAACGTGGCAATTTCTGGATGCTTAACCGATGTTTGTCCGGCTACGATGGCTCCGTATTTAGTTGAGGGGCCATAGGCCGCTACAACCTCCGCCAGGCGGTCGGCCTCGACAGAATAAATGATCAGGTCGTTTGCCCGGGCTACATCGCATCCGTTGTCAATTATCTTAATGCCCAAAGGCGTCAGTTCTTCTTCCAGCTTGTCCCTGTTTTCGGGCAGATCACAGCCGCTAACGTGGTAACCCGCTTTCGCAAATGCCCTTGCATAAAGGCGCCCCATGTCACCCAATCCAATAATACCGATATTCATTTTGCTAATATAGGGATGAGTAACATAAATCGTTGTTAAAGCTTAATATTCATTTTATATTCCATTTTATTTTTTCGTTAATTTAGCATATCCTTTATCCATAAAAATGAGTATAAAGACATTGAAGTATTTTGCAAGGGTTATTAATTAATAATTAACTTACCAGTCCAAACTGTATACACATGATCAAACGCTTATTGTTACCGGGTTACTTAGTTTTATTTTTATCCTTATGTTTATTTGCGGTAAAGGGATACGCGCAGGATACTACCCAAAAAGTCACTGAAATAAAAAGCAGTCCTGTAAAAAGTCCTGTTGTTAAATCTGCCATCCCGCCCAAAATAAAGCGTCCTTATCACTATTATAACAAAGTTAATCCGGCAGCCGTGCCGGCAACAGCTACTGATTCGAATGCCGCGGCTAATATCAAAGTTGATGCCACCCAGCTCAACGATAAAAGCCTGAACGGACAATACCAATATTTATTAAGTAAAACCTACCGTTATCAGCAGCCTTTAATTGCGGCGTTGTGGAAAAACGCGATGGATACGCTTAAGCTGGAGCGCAACAAGTTGACAGAAATACAGGGCAAACTTGTTGCCGAAAATAAAAAGACTGCCGGTATTCAGAATGATCTGAACCGAAAAATTCAGGAATCAGAACCCCCGCCGAACGCTGATATGATCAGTATGTTTGGTATTGAGTTACCAAAATCCACTTACAACCTCATCATGTTCGGATTGGTAGCCGGGCTGGCAGCCGCATTTGTTGTTGTGATTATTGCTACCGCAAAATACAAACATGAAGCCCGATACCGCATTAACCTGTATGAGGAAATTGAGGAAGAGTACAAAAGCTTCAAAGCCAAAGCCAACGAAAAGGAAAAGAAGCTTGCCCGCGAACTGCAAACCGAGCGTAATAAGCTGGATGAGTTATTGGGAAGAGGATAGACCGCTGATTTTAATGATTAAATGATTTCGTTGATTTAATATTCACAAATCATAAAAATCAATGGGTGTAAATTTTCAATGTCCAAGAATGGATCTGATATCTACGTCAAACAAATAATTTTGATAAATACTCTTATCAAAAGGGACGGTTTTTATTTTGTGCTTGCTGTCTTCTATCGAAAAGTGTATTCCCGCTGTGTAGTCGGCGGAGGGTAATGATAAAGTTTGAGCGTACCTGCTCATAGCTCTTAAAACACTAACATCGCAGTCCTTAGTAAAAGATTTTACAATATGAAGGTCGGTAATGTTCTTATTGCCATCTATTTTGAAACCAATTACCACTGTCCCCTGAACATGGTTTTCTACCATAACTGCCGGGGGCAGCGTGTTTTTTAACAAATAATTTTGCAGGACACCTACTGTAGAATCCATTTTAACCGTTTCCTGTGCATATGTTTTGGCTAAAAAGAGCAGTGTCATGATGGTTAGGCAAGTAACTTTCATAATTGCGTGAAGTTTTAGAAAAGGATGATTACAAATGCAAATTAAGCTATTATTCTTTATGCTGCATATATTTTCACAGGCAGTTAGTCCCTGCCGCTTCTGATACTGAAATTCGCAAAAAAAATGAGAACAGAATAATACTATCAAAAAAGCCACCCGTTTCCGAATGGCTTTTCAATATCTGATCTTCCGTTACTATCACACCTTGATCTCAACTTCAACACCGCTTGGCAATTCAAGCTTCATTAAAGCATCAACTGTTTTTGAGTTCGAACTGTAGATATCCAGTAAGCGTTTGTAAGAACATAACTGGAACTGCTCACGTGCTTTTTTGTTCACGTGCGGTGAACGCAAAACGGTGAAAATTTTCTTTTCAGTTGGTAAGGGAAGTGGTCCGCTTACTACAGCGCCCGTAGGCTTTACTGTTTTTACGATCTTCTCAGCTGATTTATCAACCAGGTTGTAATCGTACGATTTTAATTTAATTCTGATCCTTTGGCTCATCTTGATTTTTGTTTTTGTGATTTCACCGATTTTGGGATGATTTCACCGATTTGTTAATTGATCAACCTAAGAGCTATTTGTTAGGGTGACCTGATTTATGTTAAAATTACACCAATTAATCTGTGAAATCACAAATCAATCGGTGTAATCCTCTTTACGCGTTTGCTGCGGCTTTTTTACCTTTTACTTTCGCAATTACTTCTTCCTGTACACCTTTTGGTGCTTCAGCATAGTGGTCAAACTCCATGGTTGAAGTTGCACGGCCCGAAGTGATGGTACGTAACTGGGTTACATAACCAAACATTTCTGACAATGGAACAGTAGCCTTGATCACCTGCGCGCCTGCACGCGAATCCATACCTAAAAGCTGGCCACGACGACGGTTCATGTCACCAATTACATCACCCATGTTTTCTTCAGGAGTTAATATCTCTATCTTCATGATCGGCTCCATCAATACCGGCTTACATTTTGGCAATGCTTCGCGGTAAGCTGAACGTGCACATATCTCAAAAGATAAAGCATCTGAATCGACTGCGTGGAACGATCCGTCTATTAAACGAACTTTCATATCCTGTAAAGGGAAACCGGCTAACACACCGTTTGCCATTGCAGCAGTAAAGCCTTTTTCAACAGAAGGAATAAATTCACGGGGGATTGAACCACCAGTGATTTCGTTAACAAACTGCAAACCAGTTTTTCCTTCATCATTAGGCGAAATAATAACCTGTATATCGGCAAATTTACCGCGACCACCAGTTTGTTTCTTGTATAATTCACGGTGCTGGGTAGTTCCGGTAATTGCTTCTTTATAAGCTACCTGCGGAGCACCCTGGTT
>JANYAB010000108.1 GCA_025355225.1 Bacteroidota bacterium | reverse complement strand
CCAAAAACCCACAGGACTATCATCTCTATTTTAAAGACTGGTCGCAAAGAGATTTAGCTTCCATGGTTTTACGCGACAGGAATCATCCATCCGTGATTATGTGGAGTATTGGCAACGAAATTTACGAAGCGCCGGATTCCTCGGGTTACCGGAATGCAAAACGGCTGTCGGATGAAGTCAGGGCACTCGATGCCACCCGCCCGGTTACGGATGCCATAGTTTTTCTGCCTCCCTATACTAAAAAGCCGTGGAAGGATTACGAACCTCACGTGGCAAATCTTGATATCGATGGCTACAACTATTTTCTTGATCAATCCATTTACTTCCAACGGGATAGCGCAACCTTACATCGTTTCGAAACGCAACGGGCTAAAAATCCAGAAAAATTGTATCTATCTACTGAATATCTACCTGAAGCTGCATTGGAAAACTGGGATGAGACGGAGAAATATTCCTGGTTTCTGGGTGGCTTTTCCTGGACAGCTATGGATTATATTGGAGAAGCGGGTATCGGAAAATCAATTTTGGTACCTGAATCGCAAAAATTGCCAAAAGGATTAATGGGAATGGGCTTATTTTATAGAAATAACTGGCCTGTATTTAACGCAGATTGTGGCGATCTTGATCTGATCGGCAACCCGAAGGCTGCTTTGTATTACAAAAATGTGGTATGGCGAAACAGCCCGGTTGAATTGCTTGTACACCGGCCGATACCGGATGGGCAAAAGGAAGCGATAGCGACTTGGGGATTTCCTGATGAACTAAAATCGTGGACCTGGCCCGGACAGGAAGGCAGAAAAATGCAGGTAAACGTTTATACCAGGAGCAACACGGTGAAGCTTGAATTAAATGGTAAAGTGATTGCCGAACAAACGGTGCCAGACGGATCTATCACCGCTAACTTCCAGGTTGATTACCAGCCGGGCATGCTGGTTGCCAAATCCTTTGACAATGGCAGGGAAACAGGTTCAAGTATTTTATCAACTGCCGGCAAACCGGTAGCCATACGGTTAATTGCTGATCGCCGGACAATCTACGCCAATCATAATGACCTGTCATTTGTAAGCGTGGAAGTTATTGATGACAAGGGAAATGTCGTGCCTTCGATTGATAATCTGGATATTGATTTTCAGCTCACCGGAAATGCAACAGTTGCGGGTGTAGGTAACGGCAATCCCGCTGATATGTCAAGTTTTCAGCAGAAACATAAACAGGTATACCTGGGAAAAGCTTTGGCGATTATAAAGCCGAATGGCATAAAAGGAGTTTGTATTTTAACGGCAACCGGCAAAGGTTTAAAGGCTGGCTATGCACAAATAACAATGAAATAAGCACTGTTTGAATCGATTTGAACCATTGCGTAAAAAACACACAATGAAATTTGGAATTGATGTGTAACAAACATACTTTTAATCCGTCAAAGATACGTAATGAGCTTTCGCATTAGAAGCGGAGTTCATCACTCTATATTAATTAACCATTAACAAAATTAAAACAAAACAAAATGAAGAAGTTAAGCTTAATTTTTACAATAGTCGCAGGACTATTTCTGTCTCTGAATGTAAAAGCTCAAACCACCCCTGACTACTATCCGGGTAAATGGAACGTGCTCGTTATGGGTACACCTAATGGGGATGCTAAAATGACCTTCGTTATTGAAAGGAAAGAAGGCAAGTTAACAGGCGCTGTTCAGGATTCAACCGGTAAGGAAATGACAAAAATTACTTCGATTGACGAAAAAGACAAAACCATTACAGCAGCATTCACAATTCAGAGCTATGATGTTACGCTTACGCTTGACCCTATTGATGACGACCATGTTAAAGGCAGCCTGATGGGTATGTTTGACGCCAAAGGTGTCCGCGTAAAAGAAAATAAATAACCTAAATATTTTATTACCCATATTCTTAAACAATTGCCATGAAGACTGTACAGTTTCGTGAAGTTATCGCCTTTGCCTTTTTATTGGTTGGTCAGGCCGCATTTTCACAAGAAAAATTACCGCAATTGGGCCACGCCCCGGTTGGTGAGATCGTTAAAAAAATGACGCTCGAGGAAAAAGCGTCTGTAATCGCCGGAACCGGCATGCGCTTTCAGGGACACGGAACTGTTATAGGCGAAGCGGACGGACGGGTACCAGGCGCAGCGGGAAATACCATGAGCTTAACCCGGTTTGGAATTCCGGGTACGGTTCTTTCCGATGGGCCGGCGGGCGTTCGTATCGATCCTTTTCATAAAGGCGATAGCTCAAAATCTTATTATGCGACAGCGTGGCCAGTTGGTACTTTACTGGCTTCTTCATGGGACACGTCCCTGGTAAAAAAGGTTGGCATAGGATTCGGTAATGAAATTAAAGAATACGGCGTTGACGTGATCCTGGCGCCGGGCATGAACATCCAGCGCAACCCCTTGAACGGCAGAAACTTTGAATACTTTTCGGAAGACCCCTATGTATCAGGCTACATGGCTGCGGCGATGGTAAATGGAATTCAATCCAATGGCGTTGGAACTTCGATAAAACACTTCGCTGCCAATAACCAGGAGTCTAACCGAAATTCGGTGAGCGCTATTATTAGCGAGCGTGCGCTAAGGGAAATCTATTTGAGGGGTTTTGAAATTGCGGTTAGGCGGGCGCAGCCTATGACTGTAATGAGTTCCTATAATAAGATCAATGGCACATACACTTCGGAAAGTAATGACCTGTTGACGAAGATACTGCGCGAGGAATGGGGATTTAAGGGCATGGTGATGACGGACTGGTTTGGCGGCCATGACCCGGTAGCTCAAATGAAAGCCGGGAATGATCTGCTTGAACCAGGTACCCCGAGACAACAACAGGCAATTATTGATGCTGTAAAAAATGGAACGTTGGATGTTAAAGTACTTGATCAGAATGTGGAACGTGTATTAACTTACATCCTTAAAACGCCTTCATTCAAAAAGTATAATTATTCCAACCTCCCGGATTTAAAAGCACATGCTGCATTAGCGAGAAAAGCTGCAGCGGATGGGATGGTTTTATTGAAGAACAACAATGCGGCCCTTCCATTAAATAAAGGCCTCAAAGTGGCCCTATTTGGTATTGCATCCTATAAAACGATCACCGGCGGAACTGGAAGTGGTGAGGTAAATGTAGCTTACGTAGTCTCTATTGAAGATGGTCTTTCTCATACCGGATACACTCCGGATCAGGGCCTGAAATCGAAATACGATGCACAAATACAGGATGACCTTAAAGCGCATCCCAAGAAAATGCTCACCCTGGGAACCCCGCGTTTGGTGCCGGAACTGGATCTGAATGCCAACGACATTCAAAAAGCAGCAGAACAGAATGATGTCGCTATTCTGACGATCAGCCGTAACGCAGGTGAGGGCGCAGACAGGAAAGTAGCGGACTTTAACCTTTCAGATGCTGAAAAAGTACAGGTGAAAACCATTGCCGACGCATTTCATGCTAAAAGCAAAAAGCTGATTATTGTTCTGAATATTGGCGGCGTGATAGAAACCGTAAGCTGGAAAGACAATGCCGATGCGATCTTGCTGGCCTGGCAGCCCGGACTTGAAGCCGGAAATTCTGTTGCGGATGTTTTAAGCGGTTCGGTTAATCCGTCCGGTAAATTGGCGCAAACTTTCCCGGTTAAATACGAAGATGTTCCTTCTGCAAAAAGCTTTCCCGGAACACCGGTCGACCGTCCAGCCGAAAGTATTTACAATGAAGGAATATATGTTGGCTACCGGTACTTCAATACTTTTGGCGTAAAAACGGCCTATCCGTTTGGCTATGGGTTAAGCTATACCAAATTCGCATATAGCAATTTAAAGTTAAGCTCACCTGTTTTCGGCAAGAAACTTGCCGCATCAATAACCATCACCAACACCGGCAAAGTAGCCGGTAAAGAAGTGGTGGAGTTGTATGTGAGTGCACCTCATGTATCGCTCGATAAACCATCAGAAGAACTGAAAGCCTTTGGTAAAACAGGTTTGTTAAAGCCAGGCCAATCGCAAACGCTTACTTTAACGCTCAATCCAAAAGACCTTGCTTCATTTAACACATCTGCATCGGCCTGGATAGCCAATGCTGGGAAATATGTGGTAAAGATCGGAGCGTCCAGCGAAGATATAAAATTGAGTAAGCCGTTTAGTTTGGTTAAATCTATTACGGTTGAAAAAGTTCACAAGGCATTGGTACCGCAGGTGGCTATTGATGAGTTGAAAAAATAGAAAATGAAAAATATACTGGTCGGATGATATTTTATAAGTCGGGAATTTATAGTAACAAAAGATCTTCCAGGGTGGAGGATTACGCACCGCCGCAGTTGTTATGAGACACTCTGTTTTCTTTATGGATTTGATAAGCGCATTTACAGTTCATCGAACCCCTATGGATCGCTATGCAAATTGTGAATTCCTGTAGAAAAGGAATGGTATATTCGTTTACCAAATTATTAATGAAAAATAAATAAAGACAGAAAATGGCTAAAACGGTAAAAAAAATTGCTCATAAAGTAAATGCTACCATCATCTGCAAAAATTGCAATAATGAAGTATCGGGCAATTTTTGCAGTCATTGTGGACAGCCGGCAGACACCCACAAACTGAACATGCATTTTATTTTGCATGATCTGCAACATGGACTATTTCATTTTGACAAAGGAATTTTGTACACCACTAAGGAGCTTCTGACAAGACCCGGCCATACCATCCGGGAATTTATAGACGGAAAAAGAGTTAAGCATTTTCAGCCGTTATCCTTTGTTATTGTACTCGCCACTTTTTATGGATTGCTTTATCATTACTTAATTTTCGACCGTATTAAAACGACACTAATTAACCCAAAGGACGATATAACCGGAGCATCGGGAAAAATTGTTACCTGGATGACCGAACATTTTGCTTTTGTTGGTCTAATCTTGATTATAACTGCCACTTTGGTCTCCTACGTCATTTTTAAAAAAAAGAAATATAATCTTGCAGAACATCTGGCTTTAAATACCTTCTCGATCGGATTGTTTCTTGTTATTAACTTGTTCCTTTTTTCCGATCGTTTGTATTTTTGGCAATGCCGCAACACTTCAATATGGCATAATTCAGCAGGCTTTACTCCTTGTTTTAATGTGTTGGTGCTATGCCCAATTCTTCAATAATACTTCGAAGGCTAAAATAGTCGGCCTAACTTTTATTACCTTTTTAATTATTTCAGTTATAAATCTGGCAATTGGATATTTTGCCAGTTGGATAGTAAGGCAATTTTAGCAAGAGTAAATGCCTCATCGATGAACCGTACGTATAAAATCAAAATGGAAAACAATATTAAAAAATGAACACAATGATATCGTCAAAAAAATTAGCATCAAGTTTCCTGGTGCTTTTGTGCATCACTGGATTTTCGCTTCCGGTGCAGAGCCAACAAACAAAGGTTTTACCTCAGTTGGGAAAATCCCCTGTAAAGGAAGTAATCGCTGCAATGACGCTGGAGGAAAAAGCCTCATTGGTGGTTGGTGGTGGAATCAATATTCCTCCCGCTATGAGGAAAAACAAAATGTTTGCGCAAATGGTTGCCCAGCCGGGCACTTTGGCCGGGAACACCATTAATCCTGTACCATCAACTGCCGGGAACACAATTGCTATCCCAAGACTGGGTATACCTTGTATCGTAGTAAACGATGGCCCGGCAGGTTTGCGGATGTTAGGAGGTTTTGGGGATCAAAAGTACGAATGTACCGCTTTTCCGGTAGGTACCTTATTAGCATCCAGCTGGGATAAAGATTTGATCTTTAAAACAGGACAGTCTTATGGGAACGACGTATTGGAATATGGCGTCGATATATTGCTTGCACCGGGCATGAATATCCAGCGGAACCCCTTATGCGGCAGAAATTTTGAATATTATTCCGAAGACCCCCTTGTATCAGGTAAGATTGCAGCCGCAATGGTAAACGGCATTCAGTCGCAGGGTGTGGGCACCTCTATCAAACATTTTGCTGCAAACAACCAGGAGACCGACCGGCAATCTGTAAATACTATTGTAAGTGAACGCGCACTTCGTGAGATCTATCTTGAAGGTTTCAGGATCGCGGCCCATGATGCGCACCCCTGGACAGTAATGTCTTCCTATAACTTGCTGAACGGATACTACACTTCTGAAAACCACGAACTGCTAACCAGTATATTAAGAAACGATTGGGGATATAAGGGACTTGTGATGAGTGACTGGGGTGCAGGAAAAGATGCGGTGGCCCAGATGAAGGCCGGTAATGATCTATTGATGCCCGGCCCTAACCAGGTAAACACGATCATACAGGCAGTAAAAGATGGTAAATTGAATGAAAAAGTGCTGGACAGAAATGTGGAAGATATCCTCAACCTGGTTCTGAAGACTCCCCGCTTCAAAAATTACAAATATTCTAACAAGCCTAACACAGTAGCAAATGCAGCGATGTCGCGAAAGGCGGCCACTGAAGGGATGATCCTGCTAAAAAACACAAATGACGCGCTTCCGCTTACAAAACATATAAAAAGTGTTGCATTATTTGGAAATACTTCTTATCAGGCCTATTTAGGCGGTTCAGGGAGCGGTTATGTTGCCGTGGCCTATTCCGTAAATTTAATAGATGGATTAAAAAATGCAGGTTATGTGATTGATGAACCCCTGAAAGAAAAATACAAAAACTACATGACGGAAAATGCTCCCAAGGGCGGCGACATGATCGCCAACATGATGGGTGGAAAGAAACGTGCGCCTGAGATGCCTATAGCCGATTCGATAGCTGAAAAAATGGCTGAAAAATATGATATAGGAATTTTTACGATTGGCCGAAACTCCGGCGAGACTGAAGACAGAAAAGTGGATAACGATTTTAATCTTTCAAACGTGGAAAAATCTACGCTAAATACGATTTGCACAGCTTTTCATGCCAAAGGGAAAAAGGTGGTTGTAGTACTTAATATAGGCGGGGTTATTGAAACGGCAAGCTGGAGAAACAGCCCGGATGCCATATTACTCGCGTGGCAACCAGGTATGGAAGCCGGTAACGCCATAACAGATCTGCTCACCGGTAAAGTAAATCCATCCGGTAAATTGGCTATAACCTTCCCTATGTCTTATACCGATGTTCCGTCAGCAAAGAACTTTCCTGGTGTAGAAGTGAAAAACGACTCTACAATAAAACGAAAAGTGGTTTATGAAGAAGGTATTTATGTAGGCTACCGTTATTATAACACCTTTGGCGTGAAAACCGCTTATGAATTTGGTTATGGCTCATCCTATACCAAATTTACCTACAGCAACCTAAAATTGAGCGCAACTACTTTTAAGGGCAAGATCACAGTAACTGTAAATGTAAAGAATGTCGGTAAGGTTGATGGAAAAGAAGTGGTTCAGCTTTATCTGAGTGCGCCGAAAGGGCCGTTGGATAAACCGTTGGAAGAATTGAAAGGGTTCGCCAAAACAGCGTTATTAAAACCCGGCGAATCCCAAACACTTACTTTTTCGCTAAATGCAAAAGACCTGGCTTCGTTTAACACAAAGGCATCAGCCTGGATAGCCGATGCAGGAAAATATGAAGTGAAGATTGGTGCTTCCAGCGAAGATATCAAATTGGCCAAACCATTTAGTTTAGCCAGTACTATTACGGTTGCAAAGGTTCATAAAGCGCTTGCGCCGCAGGTGGGAATTGTTGAGTTAAAAAAATAGCCAGTAGGATCAAACATTGAAATCAAAATAAACCGGATATGAAAAATAGCCTATTTATTTGCTTATTCCTGGCTTCGTTTGGCGCATATGCACAAACGAAAAGCCACTCACTTGTGAATTCGTCACGAATCACCCCTTTTGATAGCCAGTGGCTATTCACAAAAGATAGCGTTACCAACGCAGAGCAAACAAAATTTAATGACTCCAAATGGAGAAAGGTCGATTTGCCACAGGACTGGAGTATAGAAGACCTGCCCGGACAAACCACCGGTAAAGTAATAGGTCCGTTTAATAAGATTGCAGTTGGAGGCGCTGCGACCGGATACACCGTTGGCGGAACGGGCTGGTATCGTAAAAAATTTGTTTTAGGCGGGGCGACTAGGGGCAAACTGGTAAATATCGACTTTGACGGTGTTTACATGAATTCTGACGTTTGGCTAAATGGGCATCATTTAGGCAATCATCCCTATGGCTACACACCGTTCTACTACGACCTAACCCCTTATCTTAAAACGCCTGGCGAGGAGAATGTAATAGCAGTGAGGGTAAAAAATGAGGGTAAAAATTCCCGCTGGTATAGCGGTTCAGGCATTTACCGTCATGTGTGGTTAACGGCAACCGACCCCGTTCATGTCGCTCCCTGGGGCGTTTACATTACCACAACGGCGGTGGCCGGAAATAGCGCAGCAATTGTGGTAAATACCACGATTAATAATCATGGAC
>JANYAB010000053.1 GCA_025355225.1 Bacteroidota bacterium | reverse complement strand
TCAAAAACTATTTGTTTTTATGGAGAAATACTTCATAAATTACAATTTTAAAAAATAACTGATCAATTAATATCATTTCAGGTGCAGAATTATGGAAGAATCAGCTTATTTTAATCAATACAGTCCCATCAGCGGCGTTTGGGATGAAATGTATGGCGTTGATAGTATAAGGGACCATTACAGCAAAGTAATCGATTACTTGTCTAAAGAATCATCCGAAGACCTCACAAGGAAGGAAGACCTGGCCAAGCGGCTTTTCATGAGCCAGGGCATTACATTTACGGTTTATAGCAGCGGCGAAGGGATCGAAAAAATATTTCCCTTTGATATTATCCCGCGCATTATCACATCTGATGAATGGGCATTTGTAGAAAAAGGGATCAAACAACGTCTTACTGCGCTTAATCTTTTCCTGAAGGATGTGTATAACAACCAGTTCATCGTTAAAGACGGTATCGTACCAATAGATATCATTTATTCCTGCCCTCATTTTTTACGGGAGATGTATCAATTGCAGGTCCCTTATGATATTTATGTTCATATAGCCGGTATTGACCTGATAAGAGATGAAGACGGTACGTTTTATGTACTGGAAGATAACCTGCGCACCCCATCAGGGGTAAGTTATATGCTGGAGAACCGCGAAATAACCAAACGCCTGTTCCCCGATCTGCTGCCTCAGTGCGGTGTTCGCAGTGTTACGGAATATCCTAATATATTGTACAAAAACCTGCTGTCATTATCTCCGCGGCAGATCAGCAACCCAACTATTGTTTTACTAAGCCCAGGCATTTACAATTCGGCATATTTTGAGCACACCACGCTTGCACGATTGATGGGCGTTGAATTGGTGGAGGGGCGCGACCTGGTGGTTAAAAACCAGAAGGTTTATATGAAAACTACTATCGGTTTGCAGCAAGTGGATGTAATATATCGTAGGGTAGACGACGATTATCTTGATCCGTTGGTGTTTAACCCTTCGAGCATATTGGGTGTGGCCGGCATTATGGGCGCTTATCGTAAAGGTAATGTGGCCATAGTAAACGCTATTGGGAACGGAGTAGCTGATGATAAGGCTATTTATGTTTACGTGCCCGAAATGATACGCTATTATTTAAATGAAGAGCCGATTTTAAAAAATGTGCCCACCTATCAGTTAGGCAATAACGATGAGCGGAAATATGTGTTTTCCAATATTAATAAAATGGTGGTAAAAAGGACCAATGGAAGTGGCGGCTATGGCATGTTGATGGGACACGCAGCAACTGATGAAGAGATAGATATCTATAAAAAAGAGATCATCAAGGAACCGCGTAACTTTATTGCGCAGCCAACCATAAGCTTATCTGCGGCACCATGCTATATTCAGGGAGCCTTGCAACCCCGCCGTATTGATCTTCGCCCTTATGCTTTGTTCGGGCCGGATGGCATTGAGATAGTGCCAGGTGGATTAACACGTGTAGCACTTAAAGAGGGCTCACTGGTGGTGAACAGTTCGCAGGGAGGCGGAAGCAAAGATACGTGGGTGCTGGCGTAAGAGAGCTGAAAGCTGAAAGACCAAAGCTGAAAGCTAAAATATAGAGGTTAAGTAATTGGTTAATAAATTAAAAATAAATCCGAAATCGAAAATTCGAATTCCGAAATAATTAAAGCATGTTAAGTAGAGTAGCAGCAAGTTTATATTGGTTAAGCCGTTATGTTGAGCGCAGCGACGGTATATTGCGGATGCTCAAAATAAATTATGCTTCATCGCAGGATACAGTGCAGGAATTTACCTGGGAACCCGTGATCAGGATATTTGCCGGGCATGATGAGGAAACAGAAAAATTGGGGAACAACAGCCGGGCCGTAATAAAATACATGGTCACCGGCAAAAACAATCCTAATTCCATCCTGAATATTATTACGCTGGCCCGCGAGAATGCACGTGGTGTTCAGGAGCATATTACTAAAGACTTGTGGCAGTGCTTAAACGAGTATTACCATACCGTTAAAGATAGCCGACTGGATAATGCAATAAAAAGGGAAGACCCTATAAGCACACTTGATGTACTGATAAAACAGGTAATGCTTTACTACGGCACTGTTGAAATAACAATGGAACGGGGCGAAGGACGTAGTTTTATGAATATTGGTAAATATCTTGAACGTGGGATACAATCAGTTGATATCCTGGATACCAAATTTGGCTCTATCGATGATAATCCTGATTTGCTGACTGATACTACCTACTGGAAACATTTATTGTTATCATTAGGCGGATATGAGCTTTATTTAAAAACCTACCGCGAAGGCTTTGAGGCCGGAAATGTATTGGAGCAAGTGGTATTGAATAATGATTTTCCACGCTCGGTCATCTATTCGGTCAATCATATACAGCGTTATTTTGAACGTTTAAAAGATGAAGGTAACATTGATAATTTCAGGGAATTGTCGTTCTATATCGGAAGACTGCAAAGCCATATTAAATATAGCTCGGTCAAAAGCATAAAAGAAGAGGGTTTGCATACTTTTCTCACGCAGATTCGAAGTGAGCTTTTTGGCATTGGCGATGCCTTGAACAATCATTATTTTGCAAACTCCTGATGAACATAACTATTTAAATTTGCTATGCCGGAATTTAAAATACAACATATTACCAAGTACACCTATCCGGGCCCTGTTCGCGACAGCGCTAACCAGATCGTACTATTTCCTATAAAGGACGAATACCAGGACGTGATAAGGCAGGAACTCAACATCACCGGCGACCCGGTAATAGATACCTATATTGATTATTATGGTAACGAGGTGGGCAGTTTCACCCATAGCGAGCCCCATAGCTCGCTGGTGATCAGTTCAAAATTATTGGTTAATACCCGGCACAAACCGTTACCGGGTAACGATATTTTCCCTGCCCACCTCGTTACCATAATAATCAATATAGGTATCTATTACCGGGTCGCCGGTGAT
>JANYAB010000047.1 GCA_025355225.1 Bacteroidota bacterium | reverse complement strand
ATTCACATAATAAGCTGTAAACCTGCAATTCAAGACTGAAGACTGTACAAAACAGCAAAAAACACAAATTGCGTGAATAAATATACAGGCCCCACAATACTTTGCTTTTTAAAATGGAATAATTCAAAAAACAGCAGCATTAAACAACTTACCAGGAACCAGCAGCCATAATTTTTTAAGGGGACAATATCATTTACCCAATGCCAATAATCAAGGTGTGAGGCAACGGGTTCTATCAGAATATCCAACAATACTAGTAATAGTGCCCCTGTTACTATGCGTAAAGGCATGCTCTTTAAGCGGCTTCGCTGCATTAGCACACCGGTAGCATAGGTAAGCAACAGCCAGTTAATACCAATAGTTACCGGCACATCGGATAGTTTAATGCCTAATGTTTCACCGTAATAATAATTGCCGAAAAGGTGCTGGGTATGTACACCGGTCCATTCAATTCCATAGCCGAAAATAAAAAGACATAAGGCGAAAACCAGAAACCGGGCATTAATATTCTGATGGCAAAGAAGGATCACTGTCAGCATCAATAGTAAGTGCCAGGGAACTATTTTTTGAAAAATCAGGGTAAAACCGGGCACCAAAAAACCGATCAACCCTATGGAATGAAACAGAATAATTATAAAAATAGCATTAATTTGTTTTTTGTTCACGAATAACTCCCCCTTCAGGGGGCTGGGGGGATTCATATCTTCCGACCCTTCCAAACGGTGGTTTTTGTGAGGTATTTCTGAATGGCTGAAAATGCGATCAATACCAGGCTAAACATTTGTATCGGGTGTAAAATTACATTGTTATAGGCATTTTGGCCTGTTACCAGTGAGATCATGATCCGGGTCAGGATAATCAAGCCTATCATCATTGTAATCAGGTTTAGGTTTAATGTCATAATAACGATCATTGGGCCGCCAATTAAAAGCACAAGAAAAACTAAAAAGCTGAAAATATTGTAATTAAAGGCAGCCAGGAAGTTTTTGCCAAAGCCATTTATAGCATCCTTGTAGCTTTTATACATGCGGCAGCTTATCATTCCGTTAGCCAGCAGACTTTCCCCGTTAAATCCGACAGATTTTACCATTTTCATTATCTCCACATCTTCAACTATTTTATCCTTAGCGCTTTTATGCCATTGATACTGCTTGTAAATGCCAGCGTTAAATAGCATAAACTGGCCACTGGCAGCGGCAACAGAAGCATTTTTAGTAAGGTAAACCAATCTTAGTGGTAACAAGTTTAGTAAGATATAATGCATGAGCGGAGTGACCAGTTTTTCGCCTGTGGTTTGCATTTGCTGATTAGTAAATAAACTCAATAAACCCAAATCGCGAAAATGCATACGGTGCACGGCGCTGTTTATCAGTCCATCGAAAATTTGTTCATCGGCATCCAGGAACAGAAAATATTCACCTTTTGCCTGTTGCGCCAATTGGTAACATGCATAGTTTTTGCCGATCCATTGGCCGGTTAACTCCTTGCCTCTAATTACCCTAAAGGCAGGATGAACGGCGGCAAATTCAGCGCATACAGCATAAGTATGGTCGGAAGAGTCATCATCCAAAATTATCACCTCATAATTTCTGTAATCCTGGTGAAGGATAGAGGTCAATAGAGTTAGAATATCGTCTTTTTCATTTCGGGCCGGTATCAATATGGAGACGAAATCGGTGTATGACTTGTTAACGCGCCTTAATTTTGGATCCGAAATAAAATTGAACAGCGTTACCGTAAAACGCAGGATAATAAAAATGAAAATAATGAATATAACAATAGCCACTTTTATATAACAATTTCAGTTTGTTCCAATTTTGAAAGATCGTAATGCTGCTGATAAGCGTTTTTCAGTTCATCAAAACTTTTTTCTGCATATTCTTCATTTTTTAAATAAACGGTAACACTTTGTTTTTTATGCTTAAAATATTGAATAAACGAGGCAGCGAATACCAACTGAAATTTTCCTTCGGCCTGGCTGATCACCCTCATTATACCTTTCGAAAAATGAATATTATTTACAAAGTTGGAATAAAGTTTCCCTTGCGGAAATATAAGCACTAAATTTTGTGGATCATTAAGCAATTGCGCAGTATAATCTAGCGATTCCAGCATTTTCCTGGAGTTTTTGT
>JANYAB010000046.1 GCA_025355225.1 Bacteroidota bacterium | reverse complement strand
GGTCAGGCAGCTCGCAATCCAGAAGCTTTACGCCGAATTATTGAACTTTTGTTAGAATTAGACGAAGAGCATTCCCTGCTCATCCAATCTGGTAAGCCGGTGGGTATTATCCGCAGTCACCCCGAGGCGCCGAGGGTGTTGATTGCCAATAGCAACCTGGTACCGGCATGGGCCACGTGGGAGCATTTTAACGACCTGCGTGCAAAGGGACTTATGATGTACGGGCAGATGACCGCGGGAAGCTGGATATATATTGGTACTCAGGGAATATTGCAGGGTACTTACGAGACTTTTGTTGAATGCGGCAAACAGCATTTTTACAACGATTTGAAAGGCAAACTCATTGTCAGTGCCGGGCTTGGCGGAATGGGTGGTGCTCAGCCATTAGCAGCGACGATGGCCGGGGCGGTGTTTCTTGGTGCCGATGTAGACGCCTCAAGAATACAAAAAAGGCTGGATTCTCAATATATCGACCGGATGACGCATTCGTACCAGGAAGCTATAGTTTGGATAAAGGAGGCGATGGAGAAGGGCGAAGAGTTATCGGTAGGTTTAGTGAGTGATGCCGGTGACATGCTGGAGCATTTATTAAAAGATAAGCTCATCCCTGATATTCTTACCGACCAAACTTCGGCGCATGACCCGTTAAACGGGTATATTCCAAACGGATTAACGCTTACCTTAGCTTCAATGCTACGTGAAAGCGATCCGGAAGAGTATAAACGCCTGTCGTTATTAAGTATGGCTCGGCACGTAGGTTTGATGCTGGATTTGCAGGAACTTGGAGCCATCACTTTTGATTATGGTAATAACCTGCGCGAGTTTGCGCGGCAAGGCGGCGAGCCCGATGCATTTAACTTTCCGGGTTTTACGCCGGCTTATATCCGTCCGTTGTTTTGCGAAGGGAAGGGGCCATTCCGCTGGGTTGCGCTATCAGGCGACCCTGAAGATATTTATACCACAGACAGAGCTTTAGCAGAGGCTTTCCCTGAAAATCATCACCTGATCAATTGGCTGGAGAAAGCAAGGGACAGGATATCATTCCAGGGATTGCCCGCGCGCATTTGCTGGCTGGGAATGGGTGAAAGAGAAAAGGCAGGACTGATATTTAATGAGCTGGTAGCAAGCGGTAAAGTGAAAGGCCCTATTGTTATAGGTCGCGATCACCTGGATTGTGGTTCAGTAGCCTCGCCAAACCGCGAAACAGAATCAATGAAAGACGGCTCGGATGCCGTGTCCGACTGGCCCTTGCTTAACCTGATGGCCAATACATCTGGCGGTGCTACCTGGGTATCATTTCATCATGGGGGTGGCGTAGGCATGGGTTATTCCCAACATGCAGGCATGGTAATAGTGGCCGATGGAACAGAACGGGCCGAAAGATGTCTTAGAAGAATTTTATATAATGATCCGGCGATGGGGATATTCCGGCATGCGGATGCAGGATACGAAAAAGCGGAAGAGACCGCAGATAGGTTTGGGTTGAAGGTTTAAGCCCCACCCAACCCTCCCCGGAAGGGAGGGCTAAAAAAAGAGCAATGAGTAATTATAAAATAAAAAATAAAAAAGTCTCCCCTACCGGGGGAGATTTAGAGGGGGCTAAGTTAATAGGTCCATTCACACAAATATTACCCTTAGCGGGATTGTCGCTAAAGGGCGCTATCACGGATGATCGATTGCAGGTCATTCCGAATGGCGGGGTATTGGTGGAAAATGCGTTGGTTGTTGAGGTTGGGGACTTTGAAGAGCTAAGAAATGCGACTCGCGAAGCGGAAATAGAAGAAATTACCGGGCACCAGGTATTGCTTCCCGGCTTTGTGGACTGCCATACGCATTTGTGTTTTGCAGGAGACAGGTCGAAAGATTATGCCTTGCGTATTGCAGGTAAGAGCTATTTGGAAATAGCTAAAGCAGGAGGGGGTATTTGGGATTCGGTTGTGCAAACCCGGCAAGCCAGCAAAGAAGACTTGGTCAGGTTGCTGTTGCAGAGAATAGACAGACATTCAAAAGATGGCGTCACAACCATCGAAATAAAAAGCGGCTACGGCCTTAAAGTTGAAGAAGAGTTAAAGCAGTTATGCGCCATTAAGTTGGCGGCGGCAAGTTGCACAGTCGATCTGATCACGACCTGCCTTGCCGCGCATATACTGCCCAGGGGTTTTTTAGGGACTGCATCAGAACAGCTGGAACATATTGTGAATGATTTGCTTCCTATGGTAAAAAATGAAAACCTCGCTTCGAGAGTGGATATATTTATTGAGGAAAATGCTTTTAATACTACAGATGCAACGGACTATCTGCGGGTAGCAAAGCAGTTGGGCTTCGATGTTACGGTACATGCCGACCAGTTTACAACCGGGGGCAGCGGAGTAGCAGTTAATGTAGGAGCGGTATCTGCCGACCACCTGGAAGCCAGCGGGGAAAAAGAAATTAAATTATTAGCTGAATCGAATACAGTAGCAGTAGCATTGCCGGGTTCTTCCTTAGGTTTGGGTATGGATTTTGCCCCTGCACGAAAATTATTGAGTGCAGGGGCGTGCCTGGCTATTGCAAGCGACTGGAATCCGGGATCGGCTCCAATGGGCGATCTGCTGATGCAGGCAGCAGTATTAAGCGCCTATGAAAAATTAACCATCGCCGAAGTTTTTGCGGCGTTAACTTTTCGTGCCGCCAAAGCATTAAATTTACATGATCGCGGCTCGTTAGAAAAAGGTAAACTGGCCGATTTTCAGGCGTATCCTTGTAAGGATTACCGGGAGATATTATATTACCAGGGGAAATTGAAGCCGGAGCGAGTGTGGAAATTGTCTGAACCGTTGATTTGAAAATTATTTTTATGATTTCGTTGATTTTGAACTTTTCTCAATGACGAGTGACCAATAACTAATGACTAATGACCAATATGCAATTAATAGAATGTGTTCCCAATTTTAGTGAAGGTAGCGACCTAAGTGTTATCAAGCAGATCACTGACGAAATAGAATCTGTTGATGGCGTTCGTTTGCTTAATGTTGATCCGGGAAAGGCAACCAACC
>JANYAB010000763.1 GCA_025355225.1 Bacteroidota bacterium | reverse complement strand
ATTTTTATCCTTCGCAACTATCGCAGCAATAGTATTAGGAATAGGAAACACAACATATGCAGCTACTAAAGATTCAGCCGCAAAAAGCAATGAAGTAAGCACAGTACTTGCAAACGTAAGTGCGATCAACAAAATTGAAGTTCACGGAAATGTTGAACTTTACGTATCAGATGGTTCAGCCGACCAGGTAAAAGTTTACAACCGTTACTATGCCGAAAGTGCCCTGGTTCAAAGTCAAAATGGGGTATTGCGTATATCCTCTTACTCAAATCAAAAACTGGTTGTGTGGATCACAGCAAATGACCTGCGTTCCATTTCGGTTTATGACAATGCCGAAGTAAAGTCATTTGGTAAACTTTCTGCAATCGAATTGAACGTTGACATGCACGACAATGCCTCAGCCCAATTAAATTTAGATACTTACAGCGCTAACGTTACCGTAGCCGATCATGCAAAAGCCGATTTAAGCGGTTATACAAATGAGTTTCACCTAAGCCATGATTTTACCAGCAGTGTTAACAAATACAATTTTGAAGCTGCTCATATCACTGAAAATACAAATGCCCCGGTGAGCGCCAAAAATGACCTGGTAGGCATCTAATTCAACTTTTGCAAAAGTTCAACATATATTTTGAGAGCTATCTGTTAGGGCAGATGGCTTTTTTGTTTGCGAAGTTTTTCGCATAGAGAATAGTATGTTTTTTGCGAAATAAAATAAAAAATAATTGTGATTGCTAATTTTTTTAGCTAACTTAGCAGTGTAGATTCATCAGGTCCGAATCATTTGTTATCCCTTTCATCGGAGAGCAACAATTAGCCAAAAAATCTCTTACGCTTACATGCAGCCCGCTACCGGCCGCATTCCATCATATATACATCAGGTATATCACAGGTAAATTTATCTCGTTGTATTACCCGATAATTTGCCCCGGCAAGTTAAACCCAATTATTTGTGAAGATAATTGAAATTGTTCTTTGACATATTTTTTGTCTGATCCGGGATCCTTAAGATTTAAGGACTGAGATAATTTTTGTTTGAAAGAGTGGCAGATTTGTCAACTTGCTAAAAGTTGGCAAATCTTTTGATCTTTTTAATTTTGTTATTCTAATAGAATCGCATATGGATACTGAACTAAGCAAAAAAGATAAAAAAATTGCGCGTGAGATCATTGCCAGGGGATTGAACAAAGAACTCAAAAGAGGGTTGTTAGAATTTGAAGCCATTTTGCAGGAATGGCGAAGTACATCCGGAGATAATAAAGAGTTTTATCATAAACTTTATGGATCAGTGTGTATGATTTTAACAAACAAATCGCCTGGAGATACGATTACATGCCAGGTTCCCAATACCTCTTAGTCTTAACCGGTCAGCTTCGTGATCAATTGATTGATCCGTCGGAACTTGATGCCATAGACCCAGAAGCCAGGGATGCGGTTTTGTTTATGGCAAGCAGGAAATGATCAGTAATTGAAAAGCAATTTTAAATAGATGATTTTTACAAGGGACTTTTAATCAGCCAATAATTCTCATACTCTTTAATCCTGATTCAGACAACAACGAAAGTTGATTTATAACAACCTTTTGCATAAATTTGATATGGCTTAATTTAATGGTCAAGGTATAAATGGAGATGAACAAAAAAACATTTGATAAGGCTGAATTAGACCTTTTAAAGGAAGGTTTGAAACGCAGCTATAAAGAACGCTTCGAAATGGCTACCCGCCTTTACAAAATACAACAGACCATGAATAAAGCCGCGATCTCCCATAAACCGTTTATTAGTAAATAGTTTGTGGATATCTTTGACGAGGAAATATTAAGTTTCTGGAAGGCGCTCCAGGACCATCATGTTCAATACATCATGATTGGTGGTTATGCTATCAATTTACATGGATTCCAGCGTTTCACCGGAGATATGGATATATGGCTCAAAGATACTTTAGAAAACAGACAGGCTTTGCGTAAGGCATTTGTAAGCCGTGATATGGGGGATTATCCCATGATCGAACACATGCAATTTATACCTGGCTGGACCGATTTTCACTTGAACAATAATCTTCGACTGGATATAATTATTGATATGAAAGGCCTCGAGGGATATACTTTTGATGAATGTTTTCAAATGGCATCAGTTGCTGATATTGAAAATGTAAGCGTGCCTTTTCTCCATATCAATCAATTGATTGCAAACAAGAAAGTCATTAATCGTCCAAAGGATCAAATTGATGTTTTGGCTCTTGAGCAAATCCGCAAATTGAGAGAGGAAAGCTAAAAAGACTTTAACTAATCAATCCCCATCTTTCTCAAATATTTCAGAGCCTCTTCCAGTGCAAGGTCCTGGTCCTTCACCGCACTTTCAACGGTCTTTTTTACGGGTATATCTATCCTTACGCCACGTCTTTGGGTTGGGGTTTTGTCTGGGTAGTAAATGCCGTAGCCCGAGTAGGAGATAGTCAGTTTACCTCCCATGGGGATAGCTGTTACCACACCGTCTGCACCGGCGGTTTGACTGCCTATAGTTATCGAATGAGGGATCGTTTGCAGGCACATGGTCGAATATTCGCCCTGGCTTTGGCTTCTTTCATCAGCCAATATGATCACTGCCCCTCCATAGGGTGATTTGTTGATATTACCGATCTTTGGCGATGGCTGCCATTTAAAATAGCCGGGATTATTTAATGACAGGTATAGCGATTGATTGATAACTTTTGGCTCCGGCAAAAAGATATCAAATATGTTATAGAAATCATCTCCGTTCGGGTAATTCCTCACATCAAATATCACGGCCTTCCGGCTTTTTATCAAGGCTTTAATGGTATCCATATTGCCATGCCACATTTGCCAGGCATAAACATAAGTAATTGAATTTCCAATTGTTTTGTAGCCTGCTTTGTTGGCAGTATAGTCGGTAAGATATCGCCAGTCTCTTTTCGAGGCTGGGATACATTTGACACTGGCTGTAAAAATTTGATTCCCTCTTTTAATTTGTAGAGTTTGATAATTGTTGTGCGTATCAAACAATACCCACGTCAGGTATTTATTTCGCGATGCATTGTTAGAAGCTGAAACATAGGCTCCAAGCCGCACCATCCTATGTGCA
This sequence comes from Bacteroidota bacterium, assembly GCA_025355225.1. Classification (GTDB taxonomy): domain Bacteria; phylum Bacteroidota; class Bacteroidia; order Sphingobacteriales; family Sphingobacteriaceae; genus Mucilaginibacter. The sequence goes on along the minus strand of JANYAB010000763.1, from coordinate 5,140 downwards.
GCAGGTTCATTATCAATGCTTAAAATAATATCGCCTCGCCTGACATTGATCTTGTTTAATGAATCATCGGCCAGTTGCCTGACGATAATCTTGTCATCGATAATAACAGCATAAACAGGTGCCGTATATTTTCCAAAAATCAGGTTGTTTATCGGCGCGTTATCATTAGCGATAGTTAATTGAGAATGGCCATCGTTCAGCGAAACTGAAAGCTGAAGCAGGGTTTTATAATAAGATAAGGTATCCTTTGCGGCGATCATTTTTGGAATAAACCTGGCTAAAACATTGCTCCAGTCTTCGCCGATCTCGTACTTGTAAGGGGCAAAATAGTTGATTGCGTTCCAGAATCGGGCTAAAAAAAGTAAACGGTAGTCGTGGTTGGGGAGGCCCTTGTTCTCATATTGATTCTCGCCAGTGTAATCGGCCGTTAAATAAGTTAATTTGATATACTTGTTTTCTTCCTGGTTGCGATAGGTGTATATTTCCTTTAACCTGCCTTTAAGTTTTAAATTGATGATCTTACTTGCGTCGATCCACGCCAGGTTATGATTTTTGGCAAACAGGGTATCGGGCAGCTTAGCGATTTGGTTCTTTTGCAGCTGCCCCAGTCTATTGATGACAGCTAATAACTGATCATTAAATTCAGCATCGGAAGCTGTTCGCTGTATTTTGCGAATATTATTGATATATACAGAGTCCCAATCGATTTTACCAGTTGCCACCGTAGGGTGATGGTATTTTAGAAATCCCCATACCTTCGTGAACGTTTCTATCTTCTGGTATTTTGTTTGGCCAAAAACATTAACACTAAACAATAAAGCCAGGCTTAGGCAAGAGATCCGGAATAATTTTAAATATTTCATGAACGCATAATTTAGGTAAAGAATAAAAAATTGCGATATCCTGCAGCAAACTTGCGGGATAGTATGCATGGAAATAAATATATTAGACGAACACGCGGTCTACCCCGTTGAACCCTTGGCTTAAAAAATTCAACGTGCAAAACAGGGCGTTCATCGAAAATCCTACCTTGCAATTAAAGAATAATGTAAATTGGTGCGATGCCATTTTCTTTCTCTAAGCTCAATTATAAACAAAAAAGCCTCATTGCGGAGATATCTTATCTGCTTGTTATCGGCGTACTAAGTCCGTTTAGTGTAGGGCTTCAAACCTGGACTTTAAATAAAATTCCCTATTCGCTCAGTTATGTTGTTATCAATATTTTGCAGCTACCTGTCATTATGATATTTTACAGATTATATCTGCCATATACCGTAGGCAAAAAACGCTATGTTTTATTTACCGTACTGCTGCCTGTTTACATAGTGCTTTACGGTTTGAGTGAGCGGTTAGGTATAGGAGCGGTAATCGCCATGCCTTTTATACCTGAAGGATACCGGCATAATATCAGCGGCGCCCGCCCCTGGGATTTTACGCAAGGTTATTTTAATACAGATATTGGTTATACGTTTCTTATTCTCCTGGCTGCTACCTCCCTGTATGTTATCAAGCTATTGTTCAAAAATCAACATCGGTTATCTACGCTCGAAACGGAAAAGCTAAGGTTGGAACTCAGCCAATTGAAATCGCAAGTGCAGCCGCATTTCTTTTTTAATACGCTTAACAATATGTATTCGCTTAGTGTACAAAACTCACCCCGAACACCACAAATGATCAATGATCTTTCTGGAATTATGAGATATATGTTATATGATACCCGAAATGAAAAGGTGCCGCTGCTGCAGGAAGTCGGGTTTATAAACAGTTATATCAGTCTTGAAAATCTGCGGCATGCACAAACTGATATTATTGATTTCGCAATACAGGGGGATATTAATGGAATAGAGGTTGAACCGCTGCTGTTTTTGCCATTAATCGAAAATACATTTAAGCACGCTCTGCATAAGGACATCCCCAATAAATGGGTGAAACTGGTATTGGCCGTGGATGATGATGAATTAATTTTTCAAACTTCTAACCCTAAACCACCTCCGGATAACGGTTATGACAGATCACGAAGCGGCATTGGCTTAACGAACGTACGTAAACGCCTCGGATTGCTTTATCCGGGCAGGCATGAATTGGTTATCCATGATGATGTAGATAATTTTACAGTGAATTTAACTATCGAACTGAAGCATGATTAATTGCATTGTAGTTGATGACGAGCCACTGGCAAGGCAATTGATCCTATCATATATTGACCAGGTGCCTGGTCTGACATGTTTAGGCGGCTATCAAAGCGCAATTGAGGCATTTACAGCTTTACATGAACACCAGGTTGATGTTATTTTTATAGATATCGAAATGCCGGGCATAACAGGATTGAATTTCATCCGATCCTTAAGAACCTGTCCTAAAGTAATATTTATTACCGCTTACACCGAATATGCTGTCGATGCTTTTGAAATAGAAGCAACAGACTATTTAGTTAAGCCGGTTGTGTTTGAAAGATTTCTGAAAGCCGTACAAAAGATCGGTTTAAATAAAAATGAATCAATAGCTGTTGACCAGCAGCCCCCGGAGATTTCAAGCATATTTTTAAAAGTCGACAAGCGCCTGGTAAAGGTTGACCTTTCGGCAATCATTTATGCAGAGGGGTTAGGGGATTACCTGAAGGTACATACTAACGGTCAAACTTATGTTACTTATATGGCGCTGGGTAAATTAGAAACTCTTTTACCTGCTTCAAAATTTATCCGCATACACCGCTCCACTATTATTAATAAAATCATGATACAATTTATAGAAGGGAGTTTTGTGCATATTAATAATATTGATCTGTCAATAGGACTTACTTATCGGGAGAATTTATTAAAAGCTTTAGGCAATTTATAATTTGGACCGCTATACTACCAGCTCCCAACCTTACCTATAATAATGCTTGGTTATCCGGAATATCCCAGGGATTAAACAATTTTAATCTGTTAATTGTCTTAAAATCAACAACATTGCGGGTAATCAATGTGAAATTATTGACAAGGGCAGTAGCCGCTATAATTGCATCAGGTAACTTAATTCGATGGGATTTGCAAATAGAAATAGTATTGTCAACAACCAAATCGTTCAAATCAAAAATAGCACTTTCACTAATAAAATCTTCCAATATTTTGTAAACATCAGCTGAAGCATTAAACCTTAAAACCTCAATTTTTGTTATTATAGAAATATTTGGAGTGTTGTCAATAATAGTATTCATCATCTCCATACCGTGTCTTGGTAATTTATTATCTAAATATCCAATGACAATATTTGAATCTATTAAATATCCCTTTCCCGTTCACTTCTACTTTGGATTAAGGATTCCTGAAAGTTTTTATATTCTTCATCGGAAAGGTTAAGAGAGCCTGCAAACCTTGCAGACAGCTTTTCTTTTGGCTGCGTGCTTTTTTTGAGTACCTTAACAATGTTAAGAGCCTCCAGGTCTTCTATAAGCTTGTAGGCTTTGTCATTATTAATCTGAAGCAAAACTGTTTCCATCTTTATCAAATTAGCTTAATTACCAAATATACAAAACATATTCCGGCTAATCGATTGACCAGCTTTTAATAAATGGAAATTTTGAACCAATAAAGCAATCATTCGCTCTCGTGAAACGACCACGTATCACAACGCGCTAACTCGGTCCAGCACCGCCACCTCGTACCAGTAATTTTTCACCGACCCAAACCCCCGTTTTACCGAAAAAACCCTGCTGTACATAGAATAGAGGCCATTTTGCTGTAACGTATTTTAGTTGGATTCGTCTTATTGGTGTATTTAAATAAGATATACAAACAACTGACAATCAAAAAACTAATAATATGAAAACTACATTTTTATCCTTCGCAACTATCGCAGCAATAGTATTAGGAATAGGAAACACAACATATGCAGCTACAAAAGATTCAGCCGCAAAAAGCAATGAAGTGAGCACAGTGCTTACTAACGTAACCAAGATCAGCAAAATTGAAGTTCATGGGAATGTTGAACTTTACGTATCAGATGGTTCGGCCGACCAGGTAAAAGTTTACAACCATTATTACGCCGAAAGTGCACTGGTTCAAAGTCAAAACGGTGTACTGCGCATCTCATCTTACTCAAACCAAAAACTGATAGTTTGGGTTACAGCATATGATCTTCGTTCAATATCAGCATATGATAACGCCGAAATAAGATCATTTGGTAAACTTTCACCAATTGACCTGGATGTAACTTTAAATAATAATTCATACGCCAAATTGAATATGGATGGTTTCAGCGCAAACATTATAGTAAATGACCGCGCCAAAGCCGACCTCACCGGCAGCGTAACGGAGTGCAGCCTGAAATATAACCGTTCGGCTACTGTGAATAGCACAAATCTTGTTACCGCAAATATCATCAGGGTTGTTGATGGCGACAAAAACTCCAGGAAAGATCAAGAATTAGTAGGCTTATAATAATAGCTTTAAATAGATTAATACATAGAAAAAGTCATTCACGTATCGGACGGCTTTTTTTTATATTTTTGATGTAACTAAAACCTTAAATAGCGCGTCCAATTAAAAAAAACCGATTTTACTAAAAATTAACACTATGAAAAAGACATACTTAAAGCTGGTATTGGTAACTGCAGTTATTTCAATAACAGTATTTTCGTCATGCCGGTTTGGCTGCATACGCGGTTCCGGAAGGCAGATATCTGAGACCCGGAAGGTAACTGATTTTACAAGAATCGACATATCTGGCGGCTTTAAAGTTAATTTAAAGCAGGATAGCAGCATGGCGGTAACTATTAATGCTGACGATAACCTGATGAAATATATAAAGTCCTCAGTTGAGGGCGATGTGTTGATTATCCACAGCAAGAAAAATTTGTGCGGCAGTGGCGAAATGGTAATTAACATCGGCGTGCGTAACCTTAATGAGATTACTGCATCAGGCGCCATAGATATTACGTCCGACGGAAAGTTAAATACTAAGGACCTCAGACTTGAATTGAATGGGGCAAGCAAAATAAATATGGACTTGAATGCAGATAAGATTAGAACATCTGGTCATGGAGCAACCGAAATTACCTTAAGGGGACAAGCCAGTTCACACGATGTTGAATTAGCGGGAAGCGGCAAAATATTCGCCTTGGATTTTGTTGTCGGCAGCTATAATATAGAAACAGCAG
>JANYAB010000242.1 GCA_025355225.1 Bacteroidota bacterium | reverse complement strand
TTTTTTTTCCAAAAACATTTCAACCGATTCTGCAAAGTCTGTTTTAGTAAATGAATCGGCGGTAAAAACGTTTGGCTGGGGAAAGCCAGAGCATGCTATTGGTAAACCTTTTGGAAAAGGCGATGATAGAAAATATGTCATAGGTGTTGTCAGGGACTTCAATTTCGAAAGCCTGCACAAACCGGTTGATCCATTATTGATGAGCTATGCCCGCGGTGGCAGCAGCCTGTCAATGGCCACTGATGCAGATCATATTGATGAAGCGATTGATCATCTTACTAAAGAATGGAGAAATGCCGTTCCAGAAGTCCCTTTACAGTATTCATTTGTCGATGAAAAAATAGCGGAGCAATATGGGACTGAGCAAAAAATGGAGGACATCTTTTACGGATTTTCCGGGTTGGCACTGCTAATTGCATGCCTCGGATTATTTGGATTGTCCATATTTGTGGTAGAGCGCAAAATCAAAGAAATAGGCATCCGGAAGGTACTTGGCTCCAGTATTTCGGGGATCGTTGGCTTGCTTTCGAAAGATTTCCTAAAGCTCGTTCTGTTATCGGCACTTATTGCCACCCCCGTCGCGTGGTACTTTATGAACAATTGGCTAAAGGATTTTGCCTACCGTATTCAAATAAGCTGGTGGATATTCCCGGTTGCGGGGCTCTGCGCAGTTGTAATTGCAATACTCACCATCAGTATAAAGACAGTAAAAGCAGCGCTTGCAAATCCGGTAAAGAGTCTTAGAAGCGAGTAGGTAATTTGCAGAAGCAGTTGGCAGTGAGAATGTATCCTACAATTAGGATTTAGGGTTTAGAAATTAGGATTTAGAGTTTAAGCATCATGATAAAGAGCTATTTAAAAATCGCCTGGCGAAACCTTATCAAGAACAAAGCTTCGTCATTAATTAACATTGGCGGCCTTGCTGTGGGTATGGCCGTGGCTATGCTGATCGGCTTATGGACATGGGACGAATTGTCGTTCAATAAATACCACCAGAACTACGACCGCATTGTACAGGTGGTGCAAAAGGAAAAGCATCTCGGCAATGTCAATATATGGGCGCATATGCCTTATCGGCTGATCAATGAACTCAAAACAAATTACCAGGGTAATTTTAAGCATATCGTAATAGCTACCGAGGCCGACAATTACTATCTGTCGCGGGGTGAAAATAAAATAGCGCAAACAGGGCAAAATATTGAAGCCGCTGCGCCCGAAATGCTAACATTGAAAATGCTTCATGGCTCATGGGCAGCACTAAATGATCCACATTCCATTTTACTTTCAGCATCTGCAGCAAAAAAGCTTTTCGGCAATGCCGACCCTATGGATAAAACGGTGAAGGTAAGCAACACCTGGGATGTGCATACCACTACCGATGTGAAAGTGACGGGGATATATGAAGACCTGCCGCAAAACACCCAATTTCACGAAACGCAGTTTTTTATGCCCTGGAACTTATATGCTGCAGCTGACCCGCGCCTGAGTACAATGGAATGGGACGATCATCATTTTTTGATCTATGCGGAGATCCAGCCCGGCGCTGATTTAAATAAAGTGTCAGCTAACATCAAAGATTCCGAACTTAAAGTGATCAGGCACCTGGCCAATATGAAACAGGAGGTGGCTGCAAACCCGGAGATATTGCTCAATCCGATGAAAAACTGGCACCTGTATTCGACCTTTAAGGATGGTGTTGCTGAACGGGGGCCGGTTCAGTTTGTATGGATAGTAGGCATTATCGGGTGCTTTGTATTGTTATTGGCCTGCATCAATTTCATGAACCTCAGTACCGCCCGCTCCGAAAAAAGAGCGGCTGAGGTAGGCATACGTAAAGCCATCGGTTCTGCACGTGGGCAACTGATCAACCAATTTTTTAGCGAATCATTACTGGTGGCGCTTTTGGCATTTTTGATAGCCCTGCTGCTGGCCACGCTTGCTTTGCCATTGTTAAATGATCTGTCAGCAAAGCAAATAGCCATACCTTTTACCAACCTGTGGTTTTGGCTTGCCTGCCTGAGTTTTATCCTGTTCACAGGTTTGCTGGCCGGAATTTACCCGGCTTTGTATTTGTCTTCTTTTCAGCCTGTAAAAGTTTTAAAGGGGGCGTTTCGCGCAGGCCGGATGGCTTCCCTTCCGCGCAAAGTATTGGTGGTGATGCAATTCACGGTATCGATCATATTGATCATTTGTACCATCATTATATACAACCAGCTGATGTTTGGCAAAGACCGCCCCGTTGGATACTCCCGCGATGGATTGGTCATAGTTCCGATGCAATCAATTGACTACCAGGGGAAACAGGATGTCCTCCGCAACGAACTAAAAAGTACCGGCGCGGTAGCCGAAGTAGCTGAATCAGAAAGCCCGGTTACAGGTATATCTTCCAGCAACGGTGGCTTTACCTGGAAAGGCAAGGAGCCCGGCACAGAAGAAAATTTCGGGACACTAACCGTAACCGGTGAATACGGAAAAACAATCGGCTGGCAATTTAAGGACGGCCGCGATTTTTACACGGGATCTGCTGCAGACTCATCTGGTTTTGTGATAAACGAGGCTGCTGCAAAATACATGGGCCTTAAAAACCCGGTAGGCGAAACCATACATTGGAAAAGTAAATGGAACAAGGTCGACAACGATTACAGGATCATCGGTGTAATAAAAGATATGGTGATGGAATCGCCATATGATGCCATCAAGCCGGTTGTTTTCCGCCTGGGAGGCAATCCCAATTGGATTTTTATCAGGATCAATCCGCGGGTAAGCGTTAGCGGCGCATTGCCCAAAATAGCGAATGTTTTTAAAAAGATCGTACCGTCCGTTCCGTTTACATACAACTTTGCTGATGAAGAATATGGCAAAAAATTTGCCGCCGAAGAGAAAATTGGCAAGCTGACAAGGTTCTTTTCATGCCTTGCAATTTTCATCAGTTGCCTCGGGCTGTTCGGTATGGCCATGTTTATGGCCGAGCAGCATGTTAAGGAGATTGGTGTGCGCAAGGTATTGGGCGCCTCGGTATTTAATTTATGGCGATTACTATCTAAGGATTTTGTAACGCTGGTAATCATTTCATTAATAATAGCCACCCCTGTTGCTTATTATTTTATGCATAAATGGCTGCAAAACTATCAATATAGGACAGAAATAACTTGGTGGATATTTGCCGTAACGGCATTAGGCGCTGTGACGATAACGCTGCTTACTGTTAGTTACCAGAGCATTAAGGCGGCATTGGCTAATCCGGTGAAGAGTCTAAGAAGTGAGTAGGCAGTAGCAGTAGGCAGATTTAGAGTTTAGCAATTAGGATTTAGAGTTTTAAACACCATGATAAAGAACTATTTAAAAATTGCCTGGCGAAACCTTGTAAAAAACAAGGCGCATACCTTTATTAATGTTACCGGGCTTTCAGTTGGTATGGCGGTGGCTATCCTTATCGGCCTTTGGATATGGGACGAATTGTCATATGACAAATATTTCCAGAATTACGACCGTATAGTGCAGGTAATGCAACACCAGACCCTTAATGGTGAAATAGGGACACAGATATCAATTCCCATACCGCTCGGCGCC
>JANYAB010000686.1 GCA_025355225.1 Bacteroidota bacterium | reverse complement strand
TCGGGTGACAACTATTTTTTTCCAATGCTTTATCTTCAACGTGTAGAAAAGATGCGAAATGATATATGTATAATGGAAGCAGGATTTCTCGGCACAAAATGGTTCCCACGGTTGCTCACGAAAAACGGTACTATACAATTTGGCCTGAAGGAAACGGCTTTGGATACTATCGATTATGAAAAATGGTCAAATTCGACGATCAGTATTCCTATTTCGGGTACTGGAAAATATTTTAGCTGGGTTGTCAAACCAAGCTATCAAGATTACATTTTAAGGAACGACAGAATTTTATTAAGCTTCCTGAAGGAAAATAAATTTAGACGCGACATCTATTTTACACAAGCGTATCATACTGACGAAACATTAAGCCTGGAAGAGAAATTTCTTGAATTGCCTGTTGTTTACAAGGTCAATGCCTTAGATGAGCCCCAGCCTACTAATGACCAATTTATTGCAGATTTTAATAATTTGATGATGGAGTTAAAGCCGGCAAATAAAAATGCGCCGGATGAATTGGTCACAATTGCAGCTATACGGTATACCCTATATACACGAATTAATAAGAACCTGGATAATGGCGATAAAGATGGTGCAAAAGACTTGGTTAACCTTTTGAACAAATATCTTCCGGCAAAGGATTATCCTTTACTGGATACGGACGAGAAAGAACTGGGCGAGATCGCAGAAAGAATCTTGCAAAATTGATATGAGATTACCTCAACCTGGCGCAAGCATGCAGCGGTGGAAAAAGAGGTGGCATACTCGTGCTTTAGCACCTGATCTCGCCAAAACAAAAAAGCCGCTTCTTTATCAGAAAACGGCTTTTTTGTCAGTGCACCCGACTGTGTACTTCTCGAACCATTTCATCGATGATTTGAGAAAATTAGCCTCATTATCAACTTGATAAAACTTAATCGAACCAGGGAGCAAAAGACCACGAGTCTTTTCATATCCTTGATTAACAGCATTGTATCTCATTTACCGATATTTAATTAGACTAGAACACGCCAAATCCTATAAAAATAGTGGTCAAACTGATTCAAAGATTACTCGTCCCCCATACTCGAACTATTGAACATTATTGCAGTTATTAAATTCTTTCCCGGATATAAACTGTGTCATGTTTTTTCAGCAACTCATCGATTTACCAATCCCCATTTCCAATCCCCTTAATTCAGCAAGTCCCCTTAATCTACCAATGGCTGAGTATCCGGGATTGGTCTGCTTTTTTAAATCATCCAGCATTTGATGCCCATGGTCAGGTCGCATTGGGATATTCATTTTTCTATCCTGCATCAGTTGTACAATTGTTTTCACTATTTCATACATATCCACATCCCCCTCTAAATGATTGTCTTCATAAAAATCACCAAACTCATTTCGCCGGGTACTGCGCAGGTGCAAAAAATGGATCCGATCACCAAATTCTTTTATCATCGCAGGCAAATCATTGTCTTTCCTTACACCAAATGAACCGGTACAGAAACAAATTCCATTATTAAGCGAAGGAACAGCATCAATTAATGCCTGCAAGTTAGTAGCTGTGGATACAATTCGGGGCAACCCTAAAATACTAAACGGCGGATCATCAGGATGTATAGCCATTTTTACACCAAATTCATCAGCTACGGGGATGATCTGCTGAAGAAAATAGATTAGATGTTTGCTTAGGGCATTTTCATCTATATGGCTATAGGCATCTAATGCTGATTGAAATTGCTCCAGCGTAAAACTTTCTTCGCTGCCGGGTAAGCCTGCAGTAATATTGCGTTGTAACTGTATCTTTTCATCTGTACCCATCTTTTCAAATCGCTCACGGGCACGGTTTATTTCGCCAACCGAATAGTCCAGTGCTGCATTTTTTCTTTTCAATATAAAAACATCAAATGCAATAAAAGCGGCCTTTTCAAATAGCAGAGCCTTTGAGCCATCCTCAACGACATAAGCCAGGTCAGTACGTGTCCAGTCAAGCACTGGCATGAAATTGTAGGTAATTATTTTGATGCCACACGCTGATAAATTCCGTATGGTTTGCATATAATTTTCGATATATCTTTCAAAATCTCCTGTTTGGGTCTTAATTGTTTCATGTACGGGGACACTTTCTACCACATCCCAGGTCATTCCGGCTTTTTCTACCAGTTTTTTCCGTTGATTGATCTCGTCAATTTTCCAAATTTCACCATTAGGGACATGGTGTAAAGCGGTCACTACTCCCGTACAGCCTGCTTGTCTTAAATCGGCAAGACTCACCGGGTCATTTGGCCCATACCAGCGCATGGTTTGTATCATTTTAAAGCCTGAAAGTTTATTGTTTTTCATATGGTTTATGTCGGGTAAAAACCATGGTTACTACTTGTGCCAAATTCTACTGAAAATGCTGCAAAAATCAAAACTCTGTGAAGAAAGTTTGAAATTTGCGGCATTTAACAAAATCATATTCAACTTATAATTTTACTGTGGCAGGCAAGTATTTAGCTATCAAGTCTTCGTAATAAGGTTTTAACTCTGATACCACAGGTTCAACCGGGCTTTTTGAATACAGGTCGTAGGGGTTAAATTTATCTACCCACTTAAACATTTCCTGATCATGCGCATTAAGTAAATGATCATATTCATGCTCACGGTGCTGAGCGTAGAAGGAATGATAACGGATCATATAAAGGGCCGGCTCCGGAAGATAATCTTTAGTTATATGATACAGATATTCGTCATGCCCCCATGACATATGCACATTGTCAAGACCGCAATGGGGTGAATAAACTCCATATTTGGTATTAAAGCGTTCGTCATAAGTATCCGGGTTGTCGGCAAAAAACTCAGGATAAACAATCTTGCCTGAGAACTTGCAGCCCACGGGGAAAGTATCGCCAACCACGTTCCATTGCGGTTCGCCAAACAGGCAAAGTACCTTCCCTAAGTCGTGAATAAAACCGGTAAGCACAAACCAGTCGGGGTGCCCGTCGGCGCGTATGGCCTCGGCAGTTTGTAAAAGATGCTGTAGCTGGTCTAACGATGTGTCCGGGTCCGAGTCATCTATCAGGGTATTCAAATATTCCATTGCCGCCCACCAGGGCATTTCTTTTTTATCGAACTTTAAAAAATTGGCTTTTTTGGCTAAAACATTGTCGTAAGTCTGATATTTATGATTCAGGCGGTAAAACTCCCGTACACCATCTATTTCGGGCTTATCATAGTTTCTGAACTCATCTTTTGCTTTGGCAGGTTTGCCAGGCTCAGGGTATCTTTTAAGTACATCGTCGTCCCATTGTTCCAGGCTGGACAAAGGCGACATTTCATCGTTCGTTAGTTTTCTCATGACTTTAATAATTTGGTGATTGATTCTTTATATTTTAATAGATAGCTGTATTTAGCGTATTTGTTTAATCATGTTTTTCCTGTTGCCGGGTATCTTAATATCTTTCAATTTTAAATCCCCCACCTTATTAAGCAATAGCACCGGCTGTGTTTTCACTTGCGGAATGCTTAAACCAGTTAAGCTAAGGCCCTTTACATCATCGGCAATAAAAGCAGGACGATAATCTGTTCCTTTGCAGGTGAGCGTCATATTCTTAATTTTAATATTGTCGGCATGCCTGATGTAAAATCCCCAGGCCGGCAGTTCGCCGAACATGGAGAACTCGGGGTAATCCGATATCCGTTCGGGCACTTTTTCAAGCGAATCGATACCGAAATAAGCCTGTTCTTTTTTGGCCCCTCCTTCGTAATTGATCGTAATATCTTCCAGGGTAACATCGTCAACGCGGCTACCGGGAATCCCGGTAATAGATGACGGGAAAACATTATGCGGAACCCTCACAACCGGTCCCTCGACAGGATAACCAGCATCCGGTTTACCAGCAGGTACATCAACCTTTATATTACCGATATATACCCTGCGTAAAATACTCACCGGCCCCTTTTTATTTCGGTGGCCAAGCCTGATGACAATGGCATTACCAGTATTGGTTGCCGTAATGCTGCGGATATCAATATCTTCAAGTACCGCGCCATCAACCGCTTCAATTGCAATAGCCGATCGGTAGGTATCATAAACACTTATATTCCGGATAGTGATTTTTTTAAACCCTCCGTGAGAGGCTGTACCAAGTTTTAGTGCACTTGCACTTGAACGCACCTTACAATTGGCTACATAAACATTTTCGCAAGCACCATTCGAATCTTCTGATTTGAGACAGATGCCATCGTCGGCTGCGTTGATAAAACTGTTGGTTACCTTTACATTTTTACAGTCTACAATATCTATCCCGTCATTGTTCCAGTAAGTGGTACTTTCTACCTTTATGCTGTCAATCACCAGGTTTGAGCAGTTTTTATAATTCTGTATCCAGCACAGGCCATTTTTTATAGTTATGTTTTTTATTTGTACGCTGTCGCAATTATTAAATTCAATAAGTTTTGGGCGGTTGTCTTCCGTTGGGCGCATCTGGTGCCATGGGTTCGGGATACGCCATTCTGTATCCTGTAAAGTACCGGAATTTAAACGGACATAAATATCCTTTAACAAATCCACTCCCTGTCCATCTATAGTTCCTTCCCCGGTTATGGCTATGTTATGCTGATTTTTGGATACTATAAGCGGCGAAGCTTTTCCCGGGCCATAGTCGGCCCTCAAGGTACTCCCTAACAAAAAGGCGCTTTCATCAAGGTGTAATTCTACATTCGACATGAGTGTGATTACTCCGGTAACAAACCTACCTGATGGGATCAATACCCTGCCACCGCCATTTACGGAGGCATCATCAATAGCCCTTTGAATTACATTAGTGTTGTTGGTTTTACCATCGGCAACGGCGCCATAATTGGTAATATTATAGATTTTTGTTTGTGCCGGCACCGATGTTCCGATAAAACCGAATAATAAAAGTATTAAGGCTGACTTCAAAAAATATTTCGTGGACATAGCTGACACCATTGACTAAACTTTTAAAAACAATTTATTCCGATATAACAAGTACAAAAAGATGAGTTGTGTTAAGGTGATACTAACCGCTATCCATACAGCCTGCCATGTCGCCGGGGCTAAATGGACAAGACCGCCAAACAGATATCCGGCTGTATGACTGAAGTCAACCAGCCCTTCCGAGCATAAGTAAATAAGAATTGAATTGGCGCCTATCCACACAAAAGGGGTTGCCCATTTTTTAACCCCGGCCACATCAATAATAAGGTAAAATACGGATAAAAGGATCAGACTCCATCCACCCACGTAAAGCACGAATGAACTGGACCATAAACGTTTGTTGATAGGAAATTCCGGGTTCCATAGCAAACCCAACGCTATCAACATTAATCCCGCACCGAAAAGCAGCAGACCATTTTTAAACAT
>JANYAB010000738.1 GCA_025355225.1 Bacteroidota bacterium | reverse complement strand
CAAAAGATATAAAATCACGGAAAGTAAAATCAGTATTTTCCTTTATAGTTTGCACTATGCCGGTAACTGTTGTCCTGATAGTATCATATATCACGGTTTTGCCCAGCATTTGATCGTATGCGAGGTTTGGGAAATATCGTTGGGCCTGCTCCGATGTAAGTACTACCTGGTTTGGTCCGTTCAATGCTGCTTTGCTTGAACCTGCCAGCCATTTGTATTGAAATATATTAAAAAAGGATTGATCGGTTACCACTACATCATTTTGCGCTTTGAACTTAACCGGGGTTTTACCATCCGGTATAAGTAAATCGGTGCCATAGAGTATAAAAATCGCAGCGGATTCTTCGAGCCCGGTAACCTGGGCCCTAACAGCATTTGGAATTGGCCTGCTAACGCCCCCATTGTAACCGGGACTACCATCAAAAGTAAAATTGGTTACCACACGGTAAATGCGGTCACCATCCTTATGAAATTTGTCGAATGTAAAATCATAGTGAACAATCAGGTAGATCACCAATGCGGCGCTGATGCCGATAGACAAACCAATAACATTGATAAAAGTAAAAAGCTTATGGCGGGTAAAATTGCGCAAGGCTACTTTAAGGTAATTTTTTATCATGATCTGACCGATTAGCTTCAATCATCATAAAAACTTATACCAATCGCTTAATTATTTGGAAATAAGCAACTTAAAATAAATCGACATAAAAAAGTGTTACACATACGTACAGCGGGTGTACGTTTATGATACAATAAGCCCCAAGCCCCCTCTAAATCTCCCCCGGTAGGGGAGATTTTTTTACTTTCTATTTGAGCTTGTCCACCTACGTTTTAAAAGCCCTCCCTACCGGGGAGGGTTGGGTGGGGCTCACTCGCTCCTCAAGCTCTTAACCGGGTTGGCGATCGCTGCCTTTATGGATTGGAAACTTATCGTAACGAAAGCTATTATTAATGCGATCACGCCTGCCAGCAAGAACACCCACCAACTAGGGCCGAGGCCGATACGGAAAGCAAAATGAGTAAGCCAGGAATGCATAAGCCATCCTGATATGGGTAAACCTATAATCGCGGCAAAAAGCACCAATATTAAAAAATCCTTTGATAGCTCCGTTACGATTTGCGGCACACTTGCTCCCAATACTTTACGTACACCAATTTCTTTAACGCGCTGGGTGATAGTAAAAGCAGAAAGACCAAACAAACCCAGGCAAGCTATAAATATAGCAATGAACGAAAATATGGTAAAAAGACTGCCTTGCTGCTGTTCGCTGTTGTAAAGCTTTTGAAATTTCTCATCCAAAAAAGTATAATCAAAAGGAACCTCGGGCAGGTATTTATGCCAGGTTTGTTCGATTGTACTGATGGCAGATTGTATATTATTGCCATCGATCTTTATTGAAATATTGCCATAGTAACCGTTCTTAGGTGCTGGCAATTGGAATAAAAGCGGTATGATCTTCTGATGCAATGATTCAAAATGAAAATCTCTCACAACCCCTATTACTTTTCCTTTTATGCCGCCATAACTGATATCTTTTCCTATCGCGCTTTGTGCATCGCCCCATCCAAGTGTTTGTACGGCAGTTTCATTGATCACATAGTTAGCCGTGTCGGTTAGGTAAGAACGCGAGAAATTCCGCCCGGCTGCCAGTTGCATGCCATAGGTGGGAATAAAACCATAGTCCGTTGTTATATATTTCAGGTCAACTTTGATGGGCTGCATAGTGCCGCCTTGCATTACAGCAGCATTTTGGTCATCCAATAGCCTGCCGGAAGGTATGCGCGATGAACGGCCTATTTCTTTTACAGCAGGATTTTTTAATAACTCAGTTCTGAACGACTCATATTGCTTAGTTAAACTGCCTACATAAGCCATATTGATAATATGGTCCTTATTAAAACCTAATGATTTTTGCTGCATATAGCGCAATTGCCGAAATACCACGGTTGTGGCCACTATCAGGATAATAGATATGGAGAATTGCAGTACCACCAATATCTTACGGAATGAGATACCGCCCGAACCCGTCTTTAATACTCCTTTTAATACTTTTACAGGTATAAAAGACGACATGAAGATGGCAGGATAAATACCGCTGATCAAACCGATCAGGAATGGAAGTAACAGAATAACGGTTACGATCTGCCACCTGAGCAGGCTGGAAAATGCGAGATTAAGATTTGATAATGAATTAATAAACGGTAACAACATCCAGGTTAATAACAGCGCGAAGATTAAAGCGATCCAGGTGATTAAAACCGATTCACTTAAAAACTGCCTGATTATTTCCTTACGCTGCGCACCTATTACTTTTCTGATACCAATCTCCTTTGCACGTAATGCTGAGCGTGCGGTAGACAGGTTCATGTAATTGATACAGGCTATTAACAATATAAATAATGCGATCACAGAAAATATATAAACACGGCTGATATCCCCGTTCTCTTCTATCTCGTCATCCAGGTGCGACCTTAAATGAATATCAGTAAGCTTTTGAGCAGTTAGTTTTGTTGCCATCGAGGTTTTTACGTTTGGCGGCATACCCTGCAAGTGCACATACTTATCTAAAAAGGCGGGTAGCTGGGCAGTGATCTTTTCTGCATTATATCCCCCGGGGTAAAGCAGGTAAGTATAAAATGAATTATTCCCGTAGTTGGTTTCCAATTGTTTTTCACCATAAATAGCATTATCTTTTAGCGTGTTGAACGACATCAATATTTCGGGGTGCATGTGCGAATTTGAAGGAAAGGGCTTAAACACACCCGTAACTTTATATTCATGCTTTGTATTGTCCAGTATTATTGTTTTGTTAATCGGGTCCTGGTCGCCAAAGTATTTATGAGCGATGCCTTCTGTCATCATCACGCTGTAGGGATCATTCAATGCGGTATGTTTATCACCTTTTGTAACATCGACATTAAATACATCAAAAAAATGCTCGTCGGCAAAAAAACCGTTTTTTTCGTTAAAGAGCTTCTCCTTATAATGCAATACGGTTGTCCCGTTAGGCAGTACACGGGTCATCTTTTGGATATCGGGGAATGCATTTTGGAGCAAAGGGCCAAATGGGGGTGCTATAGAGCTTAAATGCAGGGTTTCAACGCCTTTTGCCGCATAAAAAGTACGGGTGATACGATATGTTCTATCAGCATTTACATTAAACTTATCATAACTAAGCTCGTTAATAATATAGGCGAGGATAAGCAGGCAACAGGTTAATCCGGTGGTTAAACCAAATATGTTGATGAACGAAATAAACTTGTGCCTTGTCGCATTGCGCCACGCGCTTCTTAAATAATTTTTTATCATGATATTTAATTTGAATATTGGCCGGACTTCTTATCAGATTAAAAAAGAGAAAACACAATCATAAGACACCTGTGAAGTTTAGAAGGTTACACGGAATATCTAAAAGATATAAAAATCTCCCTTAAAGGATGATATTGATTCTCCCGCCCACGGCCAACACATTGCTCTCCACTGATTACTACCAACTTCACATTGCAAACTATTCTACTCGCTCCTCAAACTCTTAACCGGGTTGGCAATAGCTGCTTTTATTGATTGAAAACTGATTGTGATAAATGCAATTGCCAACGCGATACCACCTGCAATCGCAAACACCCACCATTGAATATCAATGCGATAGGCAAAATCCTGTAACCAATGATGCATGGCAAACCAGGTAACAGGAAAAGAAATAAATATAGCCGTTAAAACCAGCTTTAGAAATTCTATAGAAAGCATGCCGGTTATCTTTGCGGACGAGGCCCCCAATACTTTGCGAATACCGATCTCTTTAACACGCAGCTTGATCATGAACGCGGCAAGGCCAAATAAACCCAGGCTGGCAATAATTACGGCTATAACGGCAAAAGATGTAAATATTTGCCCGGTGCGTTGCTCGGAGGCATATAGTGATGCAAATTGCTCGTCAACAAAATAATAGCTGAAAGGGCCATCTACTTTGTAATCATCCCATTGCTTTCTGATATCGCGCAATAAGCCGCTTGCATCAGCAGGCTTTATTCTCATAATGATAGCACCGTGCCGGTGTACAGGCAGGAGCATTAACGGTGCAACTTTTTCTTTGGCGGATGTGTAGTTGAAATCTTTCACCACGCCAACCACAGTAAATGCCCTCCTACCCGAACGTACTATGGTTTTTCCTATTGGCTCTGTATGATCCCAGCCTAATTCGTGCACGGCAGCCTGGTTAATAATTGCCGAAGCTGAGTCCGCCGGAAAATCGGGCGAAATATTCCTCCCTTCAGCCAAACTAATCCCCAACGTTGGCAGGTAATTACCATCTACCTGGTAAATGTTCATGTGGATCTCGTTCTTGTTCTCGTCGCCTGTACGTTCCTGGGGATAAACCTGCGTGCCGCCAACGTTGCCATTACCGGGAATATTGGTTGAAATGGTTGCGTTTACAGTCCGGCTGTCGCGAAGTAGTTGCTGCTTAAAGGCATATTCATTATTGCCGAGTGAGTAGGTATCACTTAAAACCAATAGCTGATCTTTATTGTAACCCAGCTTTTTGTTCTGCATAAAATGCAATTGCTGGTAAACAATAAATGTCGCAATAATAAGTGCGGTTGATATTGTGAATTGAAAAACGACCAGGCTGCTTTGTAAAAAATTCTTCTTAGCCGGTTCGGTACCCAAACTTCCTTTTAAAACATTGAGTATCTTGAACGATGACAAGAAGAATGCCGGGTATAATCCGGCAAGTAACCCGACAAATAAAGTCAGGCCCATTCCAATGAGTAAAGCATTATAGTTTATAAAGAAACTAATACTAACATGCTTGCCCGACAGGTCATTAAAATAAGGGAGCAAAAGAAAAACTATTCCTAAAGCAAATATCATTGAAAACAGTGTGAGCATTACTGATTCGACCAGGAATTGGGTTATCAACCATTGCTTTAACGATCCCAGCACCTTACGGATACCCACCTCTTTTGAGCGTTTGGCCGAACTCGCGGTAGAAAGATTAGTAAAATTAATGCAGGCGAGCAAAAGAATAAATACTGCGAGGGCACCGAAAATGTAAACATAACTGACGTCCCCATTCGGCTCAATATCATATTTTGTGGATGAGTGCAGGTGGATATCGGTGATCGGCTGCAGATAAAACTTAAAACTATTGACCGACTTCTGTGCTTCAGCGAGGCTCACCCCCATATCGTGCTGTACTTCAGGCACTACATATTTGGCTACCAGTTGTGGAAATTGAGCTTCCAGTTTTTTTGGGTCAGCGTCTTTTCCCAGTAATAAGTAGGTGTAATAGCCGACATTGCTCCAGGTTTGCGGCTGATCCGGATAAGTGGACATACTGATAAAGGCATCAAAATGAAAATGTGAATTATCGGGTATTTTGTCAATTACACCAGTAACTTTCATCAAGTCATTGTTCACTTTTAATGTTTTACCAATAGAAGATTCGCTTCCAAAATATTTTTTTGCTAGTTCAGCAGTAATTACAATACTATGCGGTTCTGTAAGCGCAGTTTTGGTAGCACCCTGTATCATCGGGATAGAAAACAGTTGCAGAAAGTTAGCGTCTGTAACTGCCACTTTTTGCTCCTTAAATTTCCTGTCTTTATAACTAACGAACACGGGTTTGTTTGTTAAACGTGTTGACGCCAATATCTGGGGATAAGCATTTTTCATACCCTGGCCCACAGCGACATCAACCATCGGGAAATTTGCCACGCTTCCATTCCCCAAAGCATAAACACCTACCCGGTACAGCTGTTTTGAGTTTACCGAATAGGTGTCATAAGTAAGTTCCGAATAAAGATAAGCCGCAATAAACATGCAGCAGGCCAATCCCACAGCTAAACCAAAGACGTTTATAAAGGAAAAAACTTTGTTTTTTACCAGGTTTCTCCACGCCGTTTTGATGTAATTCCTGATCATCGTGTAAAATATTAAACTCTAAAGCCTAAATTCTAAAACCTAAATTCTAAATGCTAAATTCTAAAACCTAAATACTAAATCTTTTTCTGAATCAAATCAGAATTACAAATTATCAGAATGTCAAAGCGATCAAATTCTGAAAATTCATTAATTCTGAAAATTCTGATTCAGACAGCTTACTCGCTCCTCAAACTTTTAACCGGGTTTGCTAAAGCTGCTTTTACTGCCTGGTAGCTAACTGTTAACAATGCAATAGCAATAGTAATTACACCAGCCAAAGCCATTATCCACCAGCTTAATTCCACGCGGTTTTCGTAGTTGTTAAGCCATTTGTTTAAGGCCCAAACCGATACCGGAACCGCTATTATTATTGCAATAGTCACCAGCTTCAAAAAATCTTTTGATAACAAACCGGCCAGGTTGGTTACCGTTGCGCCTAATACCTTGCGTACCCCTATTTCTTTGGTGCGTTGTTCGGCAGCATAAGCAGCCAAACCGAAAAGGCCCAGGCAGGAAATAATAATCGCTAAACCGCCAAACAAATTAGCCAGCATGGCCAATAGTTTTTCACTTTCAAATTTTTTCTCAAAATCGCTATCAACAAAATGAACAGTTGGCGGATATGCCGGGTTAATTGATTTAAGGCTTTTGTTGATCTGATCGATACAACTTGTAATACTTTTAGCTGGATTAAGGCGCATGGCAATTGCGGCGGCACCGGTACCTCCTATATAGATTGTTATCATTGGTGGAATTTTTTGATAAGGAGATCCCCATACAAAATCCTTATATATACCGACAACGGTATAAGGCTGATCGCCCCATTTTATTATAGTGCCAACCGTTTGTTTTAAGTGCATCAATTTAGCCGCTGTTTCATTGATCATGATTGATTTATTACTGGTATCTGCCGGAAACTGGTTTGAAAACTCACGCCCTTCAAGCAACTTAACTCCTGTGGTATGTGTGAAATCAAAGCCGGCGCCAAATATGTCGAACAGCACCTTTTGATCAGGTTGCTTTCCGGGCCAGGTTATTCCCCAGGTATTATTACCATTTTGTGTAATACTTTGCGACACTCCCGTTGCAGCAGTAATGGCACCGTTATTTTTAAGTTCATTAACCAACACATCGGTTTTTTTACCCAGATCACCCTCTACCGGTATTTCCACAAGGTTTTCTTTATCATATCCGTTTGACTTACTTTGGATAAATCGAATCTGGCGATAAATACAAATTGTAGCCGTGATGAGGAAAACAGCAAATGCAAATTGCACCACAACCAATATCTTACGTATTGGCAACGCACTTTTATTTCCTTTAAACATTCCCTTTAAAACTTTTATGGGCTGAAAAGACGATAAATAAAATGCCGGGTAACTGCCAGAGATCAGCCCGGTTAAAAGGCCTAAGCCAATAACCAGTGCCCACGCATACCATTCGCCAAGGGGCAATATTAATTTGATATTTAAAAGATCATTAAAGAAAGGTATTACTAACACTAATAATATTACCGCAGTTATAGTCGATATAAAAGATAAAATAAGCGATTCCGTAATAAATTGCCCTATCAATGATTTCCTGCTGGAACCGATTGCTTTGCGTATGCCAACTTCCCTTGCCCTCTCTTCGGATCGCGCTGTTGAAAGGTTCATGAAATTTACGCAGGCAATAAGGAGGATGCAAAGAGCCAGGACTTCGAAAAGATGCATTTGGTCTATTAAGCCGCCAACTGATTTACCGTTCTCGAATTTTGAGTATAAATGAAGTTTTGAAAAAGGGAACAGAAATACTTCATTTTTATTGCCATTGCTATGTTTGCCAATCAGTGGCTTCATCACCCTGTTGGCCTGGGTCAGATATGATGGGTCTTTTAATTGCACAAAAGTATTGGCAAAATTGCTGCCCCAATCTGCATTTTTTGCCCATGGATTGGCATCCTCAAACAGAACCCATGGAATTACAAAATCAAATTGAAAACTGGCATTAGCGGGCACGTTGTCAATTACCCCGGTAACCATCAGCGGCAATTTATTGTTGCGTATGATGGTTTTGTTCATTGCGTCCTTGTTACCAAAAAGCGTTTGGGCCAATCCTTTGGTAATTACAATGGAATTAGGTTGCGTTAATGCCTTTAAAGGATTCCCTTCAATAAAGTGATAAGAAAACATGGAAAGAAAACCCGGTTCGGCAAATAAGCCTGCTTTTTCAAAGCTGTTGTTATTGTAGGTGATCAGGCCACCAGCGGTGTAGCTAATCACCCTGGCTGTTTGAACCACGCCGGGTACTTCACTTTTTATAGTAGTTGACAGTAAGCGCGGCGTTGCCGAAAAAGTATATATCTTGCCATCACCCGGCTGGTTGTTCTCAACCATATAAACATTTTCCAGGTTTTTAAACTGGTGGTCATAACTTAGATGATAGGAAACATATAATAGCAGCAATAAACAACTGGCAATACCCAGCGTTAATCCACCTGCGTTAATAAAAGAAAAGCCCGGATGTTTTTTAATATTTCTCCAGGCAGTTTTGATGTAGTTTCTTATCATGGTAAGATCTTTATTTAAATCCCTCCTAAAACTTATGCCAAAATTTAAACGTGCTGATCGTCAAATATTTGTGAGCACATCCGATATATGAAGACGTTCATAAATGAAACAGTCCGTGTCCGGTAACGATACAGGTTGTTCAAGTCGAAAGTCTTAAGTCGAAAGTAATTATTTATTTCATCATTACACTTCCGACTTAAGACTTCAGACTTGGTTTGAGCCTTTAAGCTTAATTTAAGGTTAAAGTAATCCTGCCCCCACCGCTTACATTTACGGGAATGCCACCACCATTTAATTTGCCGTCGATCCTGTCTTTCTCTTTGGTACCGCTAAAATTGCCGCCTAAGTCGGCAGTTACTTTATTGCCGTGCAAGTTCAGGTCAAGCCCTTGTTTTGATGGCAACTGCAAATCCACATGACCGCCGCTCACATCAATTTTTACAAATTTCCCAACCTGGCTCATTTGTACATGGATATTACCACCGCTGGTATAAGTGTCCAGGCTACAGGCCAAATCCGTCATATTGATGCTTCCGCCCGATGTTCCGGTGCGAAGCTCGCCTTTTATATTATTGCATTCAACGCTGCCTCCGCTGGTAGTGGCGTCAATTTTACCGTTCAATTGTTCAAGATGTATTGAGCCGCCGGATGTCCCTAATTTTATTGTTCCCGAACAGTTATCGGCATGCACGCTGCCACCGCTGGTTTCCAGGTCAATATTATTACTTGAATTGGAGACCTGGATACTTCCGCCTGATGTTCTTCCATGGATATTCCCTGTCAAATGATCAACGTGAAGACTTCCGCCGCTGGTGCTAAATCTTTCCTCACCCTTCAAATTATCCAGGTGGATGCTTCCGCCGCTGGTTTCAAGGTTGGTAGCAACATCCTGCGGAACATAAATCTTAAAAGATATGTTTAAGGATTTATTCCAGTTCCAGCCGCCTTCGTTACTATGCCTGTTTTTTGCAACTGCGCGAAGTTCATGATTGGTTACCGATATATCTAATTTATAATCATCCTCCAAACGCTTTTTTATTTCTTCTTTTGACGGCGTGAACATATTGTTACCGGTAACATAAACCTCTATTCGCGGTTGTTGTCCCGCGGCACCGCTTACTAAAATACTACCACCGGAAGTACTTACAAATACATCTTTAATAGCGTCGCTTGATAATGATTTGGTGAAGTAAGGTGTTTTTTCCTGGGCAAGCCCAACAGCACTTGAGCAGGCGAGGAAAAATAGGAGGATGTAAGTTTTCATGATTTTGTTTTTTGTTTTATAAAGATTCTTTAATTGAATTTTACATTTATGCTGCCGCTCGAAGCATCGGCACTTACAGGAGCGCCACCACCATTAACGGTGCCTCTTACATGCGTCTTGTCCCACTCCCCATTAAAACCGTTGAACTGATGCTGATTAACACGATCGCCCCTTAAGTTTAGGTCAAGGCCTTGTTTGGCTGGTAATTCGATGTCGATGTTTCCTGAATTCGCATCCAACTTTAAGTATTTGCCAACTTTTTTCATTTGTGCGTATAGACTGCCGGCGCTTGTAGAAGCATCCAAACTGCAGTTCATTTCCCTCAGCTCCATACCACCGCCCGAAGTGCTTGTAATTAATTCACCTTCAATATTATTGGCTTCAACACCGCCACCGCTGGTATGCGCATTTATTGTTCCTTTTAAATTTTCGAGGCGTAGGCCACCGCCCGAAGTACTCAGTTTAATATTGCCGTTGCAATTCTTTGCAGAAATACCACCGCCGCTGGTCACTAAGTCAATATTTTCGCTTGAATTGGTTACCTCTATGCCACCGCCAGATGTGCGGCCATGGATCATTCCGCTAAGCTTGTCAATTTGCAAACCGCCACCGCTGGTTGTAAAGTTTTCGTTCCCTTTGAGGTTGTCGAGGCGTATGCCGCCACCACTCGTTCTCAGGTCTGTAGAAACCTGCTGCGGAACGTATATTTTAAAGGATATGCTCATTGATTCGCGCCAATTGTCAATATTGTGTTTGGTTTTTACCACTGCTTTCAATTCGTGACCGTTAACCGAAATATTGAGGTCATAATCTTCATCCAGTCGCCTTTGGATCTCTTGTTTTGAGAGTTCACGGCCATTATTCCCTTTGATATAAACCTCTACCCTGGGCTGCTCACCGGTTTGGCCGCTAACTGAAATGCCCCCAGCTGAAGTGGATACAATAACACTACTAATTGCGTCGTTTGCTAACGACTTAGTGAGATATGGTGTTTTGTTTTCGTTCTCCTGCCCTAAAGAAACCAGTGTTTGGGAGGCAAGGAAAAGCAATAAAATACAAGTTTTCATATTATTTGATTTGGTTTAAGTAATAGACTACGATTTAAACCAAAACGTTGCACCCGGATTTATTTTTATTTTGGATTAGTGCGATGGTTAGGTAAACTGAGTGCAGGTCAGGTAAAAAAATGATCCCGGTATCAGAATAAACGTATTTAGTGAATGGCTTCCCTTTTTAACCAAAAGACAATGTCGTTTCGAGCGAGCCTGCCGCGGAAGAGCGCGGCGCGACGAGAAATCTACACAACAATACGGTCGACTGTGCATGTCGTATAAGATTTCTCACCTGCCCCGCAGCACCACCCCTGCGCAGGTTCGAAACGACATGGATTTTTAGTTATTTGTACCTGATCGCATTATGGTTCAGCCTGTAGCTAAAGGAGCCCCACCACAAACTGAAAAATCCCCGCTGCGAATAAAACAAGGCTGATATACCACAGCGGTCGCTTTTTCGATAAAATAGACACTGCCGAAATGGATATGGCAATCTGGAAAAAGGTGACGGCACGGGCCAGTATAACGTCTTTGTTTAAGTGTTCTTCTGATTCCTTTTCCAGCTTCGTTGCTTTTTCCATGATCACTTTCTGATCTCCTTTTAATTTGGTTTTTCTTGCAATTACGGCTTTAGTACTGTCAGCCTGTTTTGAGCCGATCATCAGGGCGACACCATCGGCAACTTCTGCTTTAATTCCTTTAGCGTTATAATATGACCACTGGTCCGAAGCCTTTATCTGGGTTATCAGCGCTTCATTTGATTGGTGCCCGGCCATTAAACTGCTCAAAGCAGCAAACGCCGCCATAAACGCTGTTGAAATGGCCACCAGCATTGACCACCGGTCTTTGCCTTCATGCGCGGCTTCGTGTATATGTTCATGCAGGTGTTCGGTGGGTACTTCGGGATCTTCCATTCTGGGTGAGTTAGATTTATTTACAAAGTAAATTTAGCGACAAATCGCAACTATTCTAATTCAATCTGAATTAATTGCTGATACAATTTTTCAGTGGGTAGCCCGACTACGTTGGTGTAGGAACCGTTGATCCTTTCTATACCTATAAGGCCGATCCATTCCTGTATGCCATAAGCCCCGGCCTTATCCAGTGGCTGATATTTCTCTACGTAAAATAAAATCTCCTGTTCGGTAAGCTTGCGAAAGAACACCTCAGATATATCGTGAAATAAATTGAACCGGTGTTTATACAACAAACAAACACCAGTTATCACGCGGTGTACCCTGCCGGAAAGCAACCGCAACATTTCAGCAGCATGTTCCGTCGTTTCGGGCTTGCCAAGAATATGCCCGTCAATACTCACTATAGTATCGGCAGTAAGCACTATTTCATCATCAACAGATTCATCAAATGCCCTTGCCTTTTTCTCAGCGACATAAACAGCGATCTCTTCAGGACTCAAATTATCAGGATACGACTCGTCAACTTCTTTGAGTACGATACGGAAATCAATATCCATTAAGCGCAATAGTTCCTGGCGGCGCGGGGATTTGGAAGCGAGAATGATTTTTATTTTGTTGTTCATGGTTTAGTTCATGGTTTATAGTTCATAGTTCATTGGACGAGAGCTGTTTTACTATGAACTATCAACCATGAACCATGAACAAAAATTCTACCAGCTATAAGCCTGTGCGCTCATCCACTTGCCCTGTACCTTCATTACCTTTTCAATCACGTCGCGCGCAGCCCCTTTGCCGCCATTAACAGGCGAAATATATTTACATATAGCCTTTATCTCTTCAGCGGCGTCGGATGGGCAAACGGCTAATCCGGCTAACTGCATGGCTTCAAGGTCGGTGATATCATCGCCCATATATAATACACTGGCCGGGCTTACTCTTTTTTCTTCAAGGTATGTTCTGAAATTTTCAGATTTGACACGCGCACCTATATACACATCTTTAACCCCTAAACTGTTTAAGCGATGAATGGCAACTTTCGAACGGCTGCCCGAAATAGCGCATACATTGTAACCGCACTTAACGGCAAGCTGTATGGCATAGCCATCTTTAACATTAAATTGGCGGGACTGCTCCCCATTTTCCATTACGTAAACGGAACCGTCAGTAAGCACTCCGTCAACATCAAAAATGAAGGTGGTAATATCTTTTAATTTTGTAAGGAATGATTCCACAGATTATTTTGGATTACACCGATTAATATTATTTGATCCCTGGATTACACCGATATTGATTTTGATTACACCGATTTTCCGTTAAATTACTTTATTCAAAAAATCTTACAACCTGCCAACTCAAAACTGTAAACTAAACTACTGATTATCGCGCCACTCGTAAACCCAGGCAGATTGAATTTGCTCCAGGTGGCCCTCGTTTGACTCTTCGCGCTTGCCCGCAAAGTTTGGTAAACTCAATACCCATTCTAATAGGTCGGTAAAGCGGATGCGGTATATTTTCGATTCATCAAATTCTTTACCGAACTTTTCGTAAAGTTCAATAGCAATGTCTTCGTGGTCTTTCCAGTAAATTGGTAATGCAAATCTATTATCTGTCATTTTTGTAGGTTTTACGTGGTACGTCATACGTAATACGTTTTGTAAAAATATTCAAACATATAACGTAATACGTCATACATACAACTCAATCAATGTCCCAGGAAGTTGGATTGGTCTGGCAAAGTGACTTCAATATCCCCGTCAATAATTACACATTGGCATCCTAATCTTGAATTGATACGCGGGTTTACCGCTCTATCAATAAAATCCTCTTCCTTATCAGATATTTCCTGGATATTATCCATTCCTTTGTTCACATAGATATGGCAGGTGCTGCATCCGCATACGCCGCCGCAGTTGTGCTGCAGGTCAATGCCGTTCTCAAGGCACACATCCAATACAGACTCGCCTTCGGCAATGGGTAGTTCAACAGATTCGTGCCCCTTTTCCTCAAAGCTGATCTTTACTTTAAAAATATTCATTTTGGCAAAAGTAACAAAATTAACAACGCCCTTAACCAGCATTATCCATTTTGATAATACCCTGACTTAACAGCCTGTATAAGGCTTGTAATTCGGGTTTTTCGCTCAGTTGCTGCAGATGAGCAGACATTGTTTTTTCATCCTTCCGGATAGCCGGTCCTGTTTGAACACCGGCTGGCAGATGTTGCTGTACTTTTTGGGCAGTTTCTAAAATCAATGGACGAAGCAGGTCGAAAGGCAATTGCTGATCCGCTAACAATTGCTGCGCCAGGTAATACAGGTAATTAGGAAAATTGCAAGCGAAAACAGCCGCGAGGTGCAGGGTTTTCCGTTCGGCGGAGTTGATTAGGTAAACATTTTGCGTAATTGTTTTAGCCAGTTGCTCCAGCAGTGAGGTAATATGCTCATCTGCTCCTTCAATACAAAGAGGCACGGTATCGAAATCAACCTCCTTCGTTTTGCTGAAGGTTTGCAGGGGGTAAAAAACACCTGCGTTTGCAGTATAGTTTAATAGAGCTTGCAGATCAGTCGCCCCTGAAGTGTGCACCATCAATTTCTGGTGCTTAGTTAAATCGGATGCGACTGTTTCTATTGCATCATCCTTTACAGCAATAACAAACAAATCGGTTTCGGAGTTGATCTGATCCAAAGTATCGATAGCTTGCGCGCGTACGTGATAAGCCAGCAAGGAAGCATTTTGCAGATCGCGGCTATAAACCTGTAAAATGTTGTGCCCGGCGTTTTTAAAAGCCGCTGCCAGGTGCGTGCCTACATTGCCTGAACCTATGATGGTGATGCGCATAATTAATTGCAAAGGTAAGATGTTATCAGTTCAGTTCAGACCAATTAATTTGTTCAGGTAATCTCGCACTGCTAAACTCTAAGTGTATAACTCTTCTTCTTCGATTACTTGTAGTCCGATTTGAAGCGTGAAATATTAATGGCCGCATGACCATAATGCCTCCAGCATTTATCCTGCATATTTGTTCATTTTGAGATAACTGAGCAATATTCTCTATTCTCTGAATACCCTTGTTGTGCGATCCGGGGATTACCTTCAACGCACCGTTATTTTCATCAGTATCATCCAGGTGAATACGGATCGTGAAATTGTTTTCGAGAATATCTGTAGGTGGTTGTACCATAGGTGTTCGGAAGAAATCAAAAAGCGGTGGGCATGTGCGATTCCCGCCCTTGGGCGGGTGTAGGGTGGGGTTAGCGAA
>JANYAB010000737.1 GCA_025355225.1 Bacteroidota bacterium | reverse complement strand
ACAAATATTGGTTGTTATCCACCTGCATCCAATGAGCCGCATCAGTAGTATTAAACAAATGAGCCGGATCATTACTTTTAATAGCGCTAAAAACAATACCGGCGCCGTTCACTGCCAGGTCTCCGGGTTTATAGGTTGACCCACCGCTATAAGGCAGTATTTTTGAAGTAAGAAAACTTTTGCCGTTGCTTAGGTTGTTGTTCCTGTTGGTGAAATAATAGATCATTCCGGAAGTGGCAACCGAAGACAGGTTGGTGTAATTTGCAAACAAAGGATTAATAAGCTTCATAAAAAAGGTCATCTGAATTCCGGTGTCAATGGTTACAAATGGCGTCAATGGCGGAACTCCGCCGAACTGTATACCTGTATAAAACCCAGTTTTAATCCCGGTGTACAACGTGTTAGCATATTGTTTTGCAAGAGCTTTATGGCCGTTAATTACCTGTTGTGTAATAGCCGATGGAGCAACGGAAAAATCAGGGCACAACTGGTCTGTATAAAACTTGTGCAGCAGTTCAACTTTAAATAAATTTCCAAAATCTACATTGATCATAATGTCATCAAAGTTTTATCGTCAATGCCTATATGTTGTATCATCGGCCCGTCGCCCTGTACAAACTCCTCGCTGATACTGATCAGCCTGAGTTTATACATCACCGAAGGCAAATATTTTGAACCCAGTATCCCCCATAAATTATTCAAATCCTGGAAGGACAAAGTATTCAGATCGAGGATCAATTTCTCAACACCCGCGGGTAAGCCCGGAGAAGTGAGTGGTGTGAAAACGGATTGGTACTGGAAGAACTGTATAATGAAAGACAGCCGTTTTAATGATTCCGAATAAACCGGCAAATTTACTGCGAACAGAATATACAGATTGAGGTATACCTTTGGGTTTTTATAAATGGTAGTATTATCCTGCCGGACGTAGTTTTCGGGCGATTTGCTTATCCGGTCCTCTTCAATATTAACAAGCGTTATAAAAGCATTTGAAGGCACATTTGCTCCGTTTCCAGCATTTGAAGTATCCGAATCATTAAAGGCAATATTAGACAGCTGAACAAACGGGTTTGTGTTAGCCGGATCGAGTTTCAACCTCAAATAGGTATCCAGGTTTGTGTTCAAAAAAGTTAAAACCAGGTCGATCATTTGTAATAATTTAGGTAAACGGAAAGTCGCCTGAACCACGTAGAGAGCCCTTGGCTCCAATAAATTCTTAAATTATCAGGCAGATATAATTTATGGTATTTGTAAATTTAGGGCTTACTTATTAAATACTGTACGTAGTTCTACTAAAAATGCCAGTGCTCACATACGTAGTTCTACGCAATTTACAAATATTTGAAAAACAGATACTTACACTGTTTAATGAAACTAAATTTCCGTAAAATTTAATTTTTTTACTATAAATAAACTCCTTGAGTAATACTATATAAGGGGTACGATAGGTGATGTGTCAAAAAGAAAGGAAGGATAAAAACAAAAAAATATAACATTCAAAAAAATTTACATAACCACCTGGTGATAAGCCATAAATATAATAATGGCTGATTAAAAATCATGTTTTTGCCACTTGGTGGACGATGTTTAAACTGCAAAAACAAACGCCTGTTTACTTGCTTGGTTTAAACTCCTGGTTAACTACAGGCAACGCTGTAGGTATAATCACCACATTAAACGCATGCTGTGTATTCTTGTGGCAGCCATTGCAATTACCGGTCAGTTCTATAAAGCCCTTCTTAAATAATTGGAGATCTTTTTTCTGAATGGCGGCGTTAATGCTGCTTATTCCCGGGTCGATCATGCTGATGCTTTTTACTTCGGGCCGGTCCGTGCAATACTTTTTAATATCATCCAATGATTCGCCTATTTCTTTTACTTCAAAATCGGCAAGGCTCCAATTTTGATTGGTCCCGGCAAACCAAAGTTTGGCGTGGTGCAGCTGAATTCCCAGCATAAATTCGCCCAGGCCCGGCTTGTAGGTATCATTCAGCTTTTTCTGCAGGCTATCAATCTGTATCTGCAACAGCTTTGTAGCATCGGATTGACCACCACATGCGGCCAGCATGAAAAGGGCCGAAAGAATTAATAAGGTTCTCATTTATCTTGATCAATGATTCTTTGATAAAGATATTTCATTCACCTAACATTTCATAGTCCTCCAAAGTATCAATATCGATACTTCCCAGGGGAAAGGGAACGGTAGCAAGCAAATGCGGAAATTGCTGCATTATTTTTTTTGCCCCGGTATCACCGCTCAATTTAAGCAATCTATCAAATAAATTTTTATGGAAAAGCGCGGGTATGCCGATGGTATCTTCGTATTTACTGGCAACAATCAGTTTTTCGGTTGATTTTTGCGTGTTTTGGAGATCATGTAATAAGGAAGCATTTATATGAGGCTGGTCGCAAACCATCAAAATGGCTGCATCAGATAAAGGGTCAATCTGTAGTAAATTACTTATGCCGCAGCAAATGGAAGATGCAATGCCGGTATGCCAGTCGTCATTCCTCACCACGTGTATTCCGGTCATATCAATCTCTTTGGTCAGCAGGTCATAATTAGCGCCCAATACTACAATGATCGATTGTACCGGCGCTTGCCTGGCCACATCAATGGTATGCTGCAACAGGGTTTTACCATGATGGTGCAATAACTGTTTGGGGATACCCAAACGATTTGATTGGCCCGCCGCCAAAATAATAGCAGAACAATTGTTTACCGGGTAGTCGTTATGGGGTTTATCGCTCAAATTGCAATACTTTTAGTACTTCTTTTGCTGTGGCTTACTCACCGTTATCAAAAAGCTTTATTATAAAAGCCTTGTATAAATAAACAAAATAAAACCAGGTTTTGCAAACCAACCTGGTTCTTCTTCAAATAATCTCTACCATTTATCTAATCCCAATAATTTTTTACCCAACGGCGATAATACGGCCGTCTGATATTTGGTTTTCTCCCATCCGCGGGGATCGCCGGGGAAGGCATATCCTTCCGGAGCACGCCTTTCTTTCCATGAGTTGATACGCCACTGGCGCAATTCTTCATTATCTTCCTGTGCCGGCATCATAGAAATATACTGGGCAAGGCGCACTTTATTGCCGCTGGTATTTGGTCTTATCCCGTGCGGCTGCGTACTGTTAAATATCAGCAGATCACCGGCGTTCATTTTTACTTTTACTATTTCAAGACCGCTCACATCCGGTTTAAAATGATCCCGGTCGTCTGGCTGGGTCAATTTCCAGGTATCGTAACTGCGATATAGTTCAGGCACACATTGAAAGCCGCCCATGTTTTCGTCGTTCTGGTCGGCCAATGCCAATACACCCTGTACATTTTGTGGCTTGGTTTCCGGGTCATAGTCCCAATGTATAAAACCTTTATACTCATAACCCGGGCGGATAGGCAAGTTTAAATTCGCCCTGTCAATGGTTACCCATAACTTCTCCGTTCCCCATATATCGGTAAATGCTTCATGAATTTTAGGGTACTGGCGGTTACCCCACAAATACTGGTGATTATATACTTCCACCATACCAGTGTTGGTAAGCTCCTTCATCAGCATTTCGGCACGCGGCGGGGTGTACCAGGTGCTCATATCATTGGGGTCCTTTTCCTCAAACTCCCACAGGAAGTTGGCCAGTATTTGCACCTGTTCCTTCGGCACTGCATTTTTAATAACGATGTAACCATTCCCGATCCAAAACTTCCAGTCATCCTCGCTTAATAAGCGCAACGGTTTTCCATCGGAACGATCATTCAGCTTCATATGACTGCTGGTAGCCGTCGACGGATTGCCCGGTATATCCTTGTGGTTTTCATTTGGGTTGATAACCGGCGCCATGGTTGCCTTGTTCTCTGTTCTCATTGTTGATTCATTAATTAAATATAAGACAAATTTAATTGCCCAACTAAAGCTTCGCTATGCTCACAATGACCAAAATTTGTACTGTATTGATAAAACCCGTCGGATTTTAAAAAACGTTATCTAAAGTAAATGTCCCTGAATTAACTATTAGTTTTAATATATTATTTATTCTATCTAATTTTAATTAAACCTATTTCATTTTAAATACAGCCATTATGAAAAATAGCAACTTATTGCGATTGAGCTCATTGGTTATATTCTGCCAGTTTGCAGCTCTGATTGCTTCGGCGCAAGTAAATGAACCTGTAATTGCATACGCAACCGTTCAAGGGGCAAAGACCGGACAATTCAAAGGCAGCAGTACATCCAAAACAAATAAAGGTAAGATCGAATGTATTGGTTTCAGCTATACCGTTAAAAGCCCTACCGATGCAGCAAGCGGACTCCCAACCGGTAAACGCATGGAAGGGCCGGTGGCGATCGTAAAACATTTTGACGGGTCGACACCGCAATTTCTGCAATCCCTTTATACCAATGAAACACTAAAATCGGTTGTTATTGAGTTTTACAAAAAATCAGCCAACGGGCAAACTGTTCTATTCTACACTATCAAACTTACAAATGCCCATATTGCCCAGGTATCGCAATACGCGGGCGTATCGTCTCCGGAAAAACTGATACCCAATACCAATCCTAATGAAGAGATCAGACTTACCTTCCAAAAAATAGAAGTTTCAAATATTCCGGAGAAAACAACTGCGTCTGATGACTGGGAGAGTAATAATTGAGTGCAATAAAGGTGTATGTTTTTATTGGTGTCGTGAGGTCGTTGCGCTGAGGACGAGATAGCGATTTGCTGAAATTAATCATTGTCCCGCTCATAGCCGCGGAGGCTTAGTCACTTTTG
>JANYAB010000699.1 GCA_025355225.1 Bacteroidota bacterium | reverse complement strand
CTGATACTCAACAGCCCGATCTGCGCAGCACGATCTACTGGAACCCGATAATACTAACTGGTGATGATGGCAAGGCAACATTTGAATACTTTAACGGGGATACCAAAGGAACTTACAGGGTAGTAGTGGAGGGAATTGATAATAACGGTAACCTGGGCAGAGAGGTATACCGTTATAAGGTTGAATAAAGCAACTTATTTTGCCAAATAGAATTTTCCCCAAAAGTCCACCGACTTTGATAGTTCGCTGCGATCAGTTGATGCATTGCTTGCACTACGTTGTCCACCTCTTCCGCCACCGCGTCCGCCACGTCCACCGCCGCCCATGCCACCCATACCGCCGCCACGTTCTCCCCGGCTTCCGGAACCTTCCCGTTCATTGCCTTCATTTTGGGGTTTGCGCTGTATGCCGTTTATCTTAAAATTAAAAGCCCATTCGTTTTTTGCAGGATCATCGGCATGGAAAAACTTTAAAGGGATAGCAGCTTCACAAACCAGGTAATCCTTTTCGTCGTAATTGATGGCCATTTGAATGCCGTAGGTGTTTGAAGTCGTGATCATGTCGCCTTCAATATCTTTAAACCCCACAACCTTTATACCTCTTAACGTGGTTAGCCGTTCACGTATTAATTCATCACGGTCTTGTTGGGTGATGTCACCGTTATCGTCTTTCCGGATAACCGATAGTGGTGTGCCACCGTCTAAATTAAGTGGGAAGGTTAAACTGAAAGTCTCCTTTTTTTTACCTTTGGGGTCGATGCTAAAAGTAATACCCGCCCTCAATATTCTTGCCTGCTCTGATCGATCGCTCACCCGTATAGCCATATAAAGTGTGTCCTTATTGTTGGCGACTGAAAAATTAATCATTTTTTCTGCATTATAATACCGCAGGCTATCCCCCCATTCTTTTATGTCGCCATCTATACGGATGTTCGCAGGTGGTGGCTGCAGGGTCGGCGTCTGTTTAGTCTGTGCACAGCATAAGCTTGCAACGGCTAACTGTACCGCGAAGGTGCAAAATAGATAAGGGGAAAGTTTTTTCATATCCTGACTGTGAAAATGGTTGGTTGTTTTCAAGCTCTAACATCAATTTACCCTTTTTATTATTGTTTTTAGGTAAATTTGTCATTACATATGCCAACCGAAGTACAAGAAGAAACCTTTACCCTTGAAGATATACTGGTAAGCCTCAAGGAAATGCATCGCCTTATTCTATGGAACGATGATTTCAATACCTTTGACCACGTGATCCATTGTATGATGAAATATTTGGATTATTCGGAGGCGCAATCCGAAAAAATAGCCTGGAAAGTACATAACGAAGGTAAATGCGCCGTTCTTGAAGGCTCATTCACTGAAATGGAAGTCTACCGGAAAATATTACAACAGGAAGGGCTAACTGTCACTGTTGAATAATTGAAATTGGCAATGGTGTTATATACACTTATTGTA
Organism: Bacteroidota bacterium; assembly: GCA_025355225.1. GTDB lineage: Bacteria > Bacteroidota > Bacteroidia > Sphingobacteriales > Sphingobacteriaceae > Mucilaginibacter. Next base: position 14,140 of record JANYAB010000699.1, on the reverse strand, counting down.
CAACCTGCCACCCGTTGCATATTAATCATCTTTTAATTAATTAGCATATTAAGTTTTCTGCTTGCTATGTTAAAAAATTGGTTGCTTTTATGTGCTTTTGAACGTAAAAAAGCCGGAATGTTAACTAACGAAAATCATTAAGTTAACTAATCTCTGCAAGCAAAAAAATTCAGAATTTACACAGAATTGAAGGGGTTTCTTTGCGCAAAATTGCGTTAATGAAACAAACTTTTACTTTCCGGTCCTTTTTTTTTGCAGCATTTCCCTTTTCAAAATCCGATCGCAATTTTAAAAAGCAGTATCTGATTTTTGTATCCCTTATTTGTTTTAACACAGTTTTACATGCCCAATCCATCAAAGGCAATGTTACAGATGCAAAAAACGGAGAAACGCTTATTGGCGCAACCGTTCATATTGAAAAAGGTGATCTTCAGCTGAATACCCCGGTTAAGCTTGATGGTATTTATATATTTAAAAATGTTCCTGCAGGAGTTTATGAGCTCCAGGTAAAATTTGTGGGTTATAAAACGACGAAGGAATATTCGGTAGAAGTGACAAATAATCATACAACCATTTTAAATATCGCAATGGTTGATAATTCAACCTCACTTAATGAAGTAGTTGTTACTGAACGTGCCAGCAGAGAGAGTGACAGATCAGCAAGAAATGTTGAAAGGAATGCAAATACTACTCTGAATGCTGTATCAGCACAATCAATAGCCATTTCCCCTGACGTATTGGTGTCCAATGTTCTTGGCAGGGTATCAGGCATATCTATGGACAGGAGTAATACAGGTGATGCACAGCACGTAATTATCCGCGGGATGGATAAGCAATATAATACCACCTTAATAAACGGTATTAAGATCCCCAGCCCGGATAATAAAAACAGGTATGTGCCTTTAGATATTTTCCCTGCGGGGTTGGTTGAAAGGATAGAGGTTGATAAAACCCTTACACCCGATTTGGAAGCTGATGCGTCGGGTGGTGTTGTAAACCTGGTTATGAAAACCGCTCCAGATAAACTAAGGATAGATGGTGAGGTAGGTACGGGTTATAGCCAGATATTTTTCAACAGGCCATTCGCAAGTTTTGATCGCAGCACGGTAAACAGTAGAGCACCAGGTGAAATAAAACCGGGCGGCATAGCTACACCTAATGATTTTCCTTATCAAAACCTTATTACCAAAAAGGCAAATGCTGCTCCAAACTTAAATGCGAGCTTAACCATAGGTAACCGTTATTTAAACAACAAGTTGGGTGTGCTTTTTTCAGGAAGTTACCAAAATTTATACCAGGGGGATAACAGCTTTACTGTAATACAAACTAATACAGTGGGCCCGCCGATAGGCAACAGTCAGCAAAATCAGGAAACCGCTTTTCAAAGCGCTTATAATCGCCAGTATTCAACTCAACTTCAACGTTTAGGGGCCATTGCATCTATCGATTATAAATTCGATCAGAATAATGCCATTAACTTATTTGCTACCTACCTTCAATTAAACCAATACAGGGTACGTGAAACCGAGCAGGATACTTATGGAGGCTATACCTACCAGGGCTACCGTGGTACGTTTTCTGTTGATAACTTAACAGAAACGAGGTCGGATCTTCAAAACATTTATAACATAACGCTGAGTGGGAAACACAAAATAAGTTCCCCATTTTCATTGGATTGGACTATTGCCAACTCCCAGGCTACGCATAAATTACCTGATGACGCAGAGTTTGATACGCAATATGGTACGAGTCCAACGTCTACAACCAGCGAGGCTACGGCTAATCCAAATGAACCCAACGTTTCAGTTGCCCAGGGCATAACCAACGGACCTACCTTGGTTCAAAATGAATCCAGGGTGTGGATGCATAATACGGATAAGGACATTTCAGCTTATTTAAACCTGCATTATAATGCGAAAATATTTGGCCGCAGTGCTATATTTTCAGCTGGTGGCATGCTTAGGCATAAAACACGCGACAATTTTGTGGATAGTTACAATTTGCCTAATACGATAGTTAACGGTGTTCCTGAAACATATACCACTATACCTAATGCAAAATTCATATTTACCGGTTCTGATACTGTAAATGCAAAAGGCAATTCAGCTACCTCTCCCGGGGTTTACACTTTTACCGAAAATGTGCAGGGTGCTTATGCCATGGTAAAATATTACATCAGTGATCGTTTAGATGTAATAGCCGGATTAAGGGCTGAGAATACCTACCAAAATTATTATTCACAGTTACCGGTAACCTTTCCGGGTAAAACCGCAACTATAACTTATACCGATTATCTTCCGAGCATTAATATTAAGTATGCGCTTACGGATGATCAGGCATTAAGAGCATCCTATTATGTTTCCATTCTGCGCCCGGCATTTGCCGATCTTATTCCCTACCCTGACCAAACAGTTGACGAAAATTATCAGCATATAGGAAGCCCCTATTTACAGCATACCGTTATTAATAACTATGATTTAAGATATGAGTTTTTCCCTGGTGTATTTGACGAGTTTATGTTGGGTGGATTTTATAAGCAGCTTACAAATCCTATCGAAACTGAGCTTCTGCAAGCTACAGGTGGGGCAACCTTATATCTTACACCTAATAACTTTGGTAATGCCCAAAATTACGGTGCTGAATTGGAGGCTAAAAAATTCTTCGGCAATATTGGCGCGTCAATAAATTACACCTATACAAACTCACAAATTACCACTTTAAAGAGTATTGATATTAATGGAATGGTTACTAACCGCAACCAAACAAGGCCACTACAGGGTCAGGCCGCAAATATCGGCAATGCGTCACTATTATATAAAGACCAGAGAAATGGTTTAGATGCGCAGTTATCCCTGTCTTATATTGGTGAGCGCATCCAGGCAGTATCAAACTATTACGGACTTGATACCTGGGAAAGGCCTTCTACCTATCTTGATTTTTCCGCTCAGAAGAAGATCGGCCATCACTTCATTATTTATGTTAAGGCCAATAATCTTCTGAATACTCCCTACGAATTAGTCATTAAACAAAATAATACTTATAACTATACCGGCATAGCAAAATATCCGCACCAGGAGAGTGCAAACTATACCACGGTGCAGCACGATCTATTCTATGCCCGCTACAATTTAGGGGTCAAGTATAATTTTTAAACAAGCAAAACAATTAATAAAGTTCATTAACCATTCTTCATTTTATGAAAAAGTTACAAATTATCACATTAGGAATATCGCTTTTAGCACTTGCTGCATGCAGCAAGAAAGGCGATAAAGTAATTGTATCTGTGCCGCTGCTACAGGTTGGTAAGCCAATCAGCAATGCGGCCACATTACCAGCCGGTACCTATAAAGGTACGATGCTTACCGGCCAAACCTACACAGTAGGCGGTGACATTACCATTAATGCAGGCGATACCCTTTTAATACAGAAAGGTGTTAAAATTAATATGACCAATGGCGCTAATTTTATTGTAAACGGCGATCTTATCAGCCTGGGCACAAAAGATGCGCCGGTAACCATAACCGATCCACGCAGAACTAAAACTACAGGTGCATCTGTAGTAGGCCAGGATTCGGCTTATGCTGGCGGTTGGGGTGGTATTTATGCCAGCGGTACCAGCAAATTAGTGGTATTGAAATGGACCCACCTTGATTTTGGTGGCGCTAAGTTGAAGGCCCTTCCTTTCCCTAATGCAAACTCATTGAAAGTAAACGCTGAGTTTGTTTTGTACTTCATGAACCCAACAGGCGTATTTATAATGGAAGATTCATGGATATACGGATCACCTGATGATGCAACCCGTTTTTATGGTGGCTACTATAACATCATGAGAAATACAATGGAAAAATGCGGCAGCAATGGTGGCGATGGCTTTAACGCCAAAGGAAGCTCTGTAGGTAATATGGCTTATAATCTTATCATAGGTGGAGCAACCAATGGTACAAAAACAGCCAGTGACGGTACTACGGCAGGTGAGTGCCAGTTTACCATGTACAATAATACTTATGTAAACGACGGTTTCAGAAATAATGGCATTTTCGGTGCAAGAAGCGGTTCTGTTGAGATAGAAAATAACTCGAGGGCGTTAGTTTATAATAATCTTATAGTTGACTGTGATTTTGGTGTACGTATTGCGGGCGGCCCCGGTGGAGCAAAAGTTTACCTGGCCGATACCCTGACCAATACCACAGGCCCGATTTTTAAAACCGCTTATGGCTACAATTATTATTATGCAGATAATGCCGCCATGGCAGGTCAATTTGTACCAACCAACGTAGCACAGCCAGTAGTTACGCATCCGCAGACTACTGACATTCCGAATATGGCTGCTTTTTTAGGAGCGTCTTATACTTTTGGATTTGTTTACGACGGTAGCTCATTGGTTGGTAAAAACAATCCGCAGTTTGTAAATTATTCGCTTCCTGCCGCTGCTAACTTTTGGTTAACACAGGCTTCCGTTGACGGTTACAATTTCCGTCTTACGGCTGCGTCACCTGCTGCAGGTAAAGGCACAACCACAGCGTTTACTCCTATTACCACAGGCATCCCGATTGATCCAAACTTTGGTTCAAGCGGTATTACTGCACCAGGAAAAGATATAGGTTGTTACCAATTAGACGGTACAGGTAATCAGCACTAATAAAACAGCACTTGAAAAATATAATTTATTACATAACAACCCGCGTGAGTGGGTTGTTATGCTTTTTAATACTTTTCGCTTGTTCCTGTAAAAAATCGGGGAGTTCAGTTACGCCTGTAAAAGACACAACAGTAACTACGCCCGCTAAACAAGTGGTATTTGCTACGCCATCATATAATCCTTCTGGCTTAGACACTACGAAGTTATTTAACCCTATACCTGTTACTAATAACCTCAGCAGAACAGACTTGCTGGAAATATCGGGAGTTGCCGCAAGTCGGGTCAACCCCGGAATATTATATATCCATAATGATAGCGGTAATCCCAACCAGGTTTATTTAACTGACGGCAGCGGCGCAGACAAGGGAACACTCACTATAACACCGGTAGGCAACCGGGATTGGGAAGATATTGCTGTTGGCCCTGGCCCGACTCCCGGAGTAAGCTATGTTTATATAGCTGATATTGGTGACAACAAATACCAATACCATTCGGTATTTATCTATCGTTTCCCCGAACCTGATCTGACAGGAAAAACTCTGCCTTTTGTTTCAGACATTACTACTATCGACATAATTGAACTAAAATATCCCGATGGAGCCCATAATGCCGAAACATTGATGGTCGATCCGCTAACAAAGGATATTTATATTGCCAGTAAGGAGAGTAATCTTTCGCAGATATATGTCGCGCGCTATCCACAAAGTACAACATCACCCTCGGTAATGAATCCTGTTGTTCAATTGTTTTTTAATAAGGCCACAGGTGGCGATATTTCACCGGATGGCTCTGAAATCTTACTAAGAAGTAACGAACTGATATGGTATTGGAAACTTCCTGCAGGCACCAGCATATCAGCCGGGCTATTATCAAAACCGCAGGTTGCCCCGTACGCCAACAACGAACCGCAGGGCGAAGGGATTGGCTTCGCCGCCGATGATTCGGGATACTATACAAATACCGAAGTCCGGGATCATCCCGGGCATTTGGCTACAATCTCTTTTTATAAAAAATATTAACCCGACAGCAATTCTATTATATCTTATTATAAATACATGCACATTCCTAATTTTTTAAGGGAATTAAAAATTTCCCCGGCTATAACTACTCTCTTCATCATGGTATCAATGGGGTGGTGGTATCCTCAAAACGGATTTAGCCAAACCAAGGGCGCTACGGTGATTAATATGGTTTTCACTTCCGATGCTCATTACGGCATTAGGCGGGCAAAATTCAGGGGAGATACAAATGTGATCAGCCATACGGTGAATGCCGCCATGATCGCTCAGATCAATACCCTACCCTATCGTACGCTTCCTGCCGATGGTGGTATAAACGCTGACAAAAGGGTGGGACGTGTAGACTACCTTATTGAAGGTGGTGATATTACCAACCGCATGGAGATCCCTATACAAAGCGCCGCTGCATCGTGGTCGCAGTTCGAAACGGATTATATGCATACACTTAAACTTATAGGGCATAATGGTAAGCCAGCTAAACTATTAGTGGTACCTGGCAACCATGATATTTCAAATGCCATTGGATATGCCAAGCCGATGAAACCTTTAACCAATCCTACAACAATGGTTAAGATATATAACAGGATGATGAAACCGCAAAAGCCTTTGACCAGCGCGACTTACAATTACCCTGCCGACAGGATCAACTATTCGTATAATATAAAAGGCGTACATATGATGTTTATCACCCTATGGCCTGATTCTGCGGAACGTATCTGGATGCAAAGGGATTTGGATACAGTACCAGGAAAAACTCCGGTAATTATTTTTACGCATGATCAACCCGAATGCGAATCCAAGCATTTCACTAATCCTTTGCAGCCACATGATATGACCATCCTAAATAAATTCGAAAATCTTGTTGCTGAACAGTATAAGGAGGGCACTATTGCAGCAAAGGATGATGGCGCAACAGATATTGAGCAGCGCGGTTTTGTGAAATTCCTAAAAGCGCATCCTAACGTCAAAGCGTATTTCCATGGCAATAGCAACTGGAATGAATTTTATGTTTACCACGGACCCGATAAAGATGTCAATCTGAATGTTTTCCGGGTGGATTCTCCAATGAAGGGTAAGTATTCTGCTAAAGATGAGACGTTATTGTCGTTCCAACTTATTTCCCTGAACACACAAAGTCAGACTTTAACTGTACGCGAATGTTTATGGAATACCAAACCTACTGATACCAAACAAAAAGTCGTTTTTGGAAAGACTGTGACGATGTCGCTTAAGGTTAACTGATAATGAAGTTTTAAGTATTGAGTTCTCAGTATTGCAAAAATTAAACTCAGAACTCAATACTCAGGACTTAAAACTATATCATATAATTCCATCCATGGGTATCGGGTGCATTGCCGTACCTGATGGCATCTAAAGTTTCTAATACTTTTTGAGAAAATTCGCGCGTTTTAGGATCGCTTAAAAAATACTCCTCGCCATTGTGACTAATTGAACCTACCGGAGCAATAGTAGCAGCCGTTCCGGCACCGAAGGCATCAGTCAGCTTCCCGGTTTTTGCTCCTTCAATAAGTTCAGCTACCGATACACGGCGCTCTTCAACCGGAATGCCCCATTCGCGAGCTAATGTCAAAACAGTATCGCGGGTAACACCATCTAATATGGTATCACGGGTTGATGGTGTTATCAATTTTCCATCAAGCATAAACATAACGTTGGCCGCGCCCATTTCTTCAACGTACGCATGTTCTTTAGCATCTGTCCATATCAACTGGTCAAAGCCTTCTTCTGTTGCCTTACGCCCGGGCAGCATTGCGCCGCCATAGTTACCTGATGATTTGGCATAACCCATACCACCTTCAGCAGCGCGGGTAAAATAGGTTTCGATCTTAACCCGTAAAACTTTTGAAAAATATGGCCCCACCGGTCCTATTAAAACCATGTATTTGTAGGTTTTAGAAGGCTGTACCCCTAAATAAGGATCAGTTGCAAACATAAACGGCCTGATATACAAAGAGTGGTTTGGTTTTGCAGGCACCCAATCGCGGTCGATATCTACAACTGCAGCTATACTCTGAATAAATATTTCTTCGGGTAAGGCCGGCATGCATAAACGAGCGGCCGACTTATTAAAACGGGCCGCGTTTTTATTAGGACGGAAAACAGATACCTGTCCATCGGCATGTTTATATGCTTTTAATCCTTCAAAAAAAGATTGCCCATAGTGCAGGGACGAAATAGCCGGGCTCAATCCAATTTCTCCGAAAGGGACAATTTGAAAGTTTTTCCACTCTCCATCGGCATAGTCGGCCATAAACATGTGGTCGGAAAATGTGTGGCCGAATTGTAAATTGCTAAAATCCGTTTGCGCTAAACGGGAGTTGGTTGTTTTCGTGATCTTGATATCCAGCGTTTCAGTCATGACATTTGGTATTTATTCTGAAAATTGCAAGTTAGGGATTTTTGCTTAGATTTAATAGATTTACAGTTCAAAAACCTTATCCAATGAAGTGGACAATCATATTAACATTGTTTTTGACAACTGGATCAAGCAGTTGGCAAGTAAAACATCCGCCCTTAATCAATTTAACTACTTTCACATCAATACCTGAAGATATGTTGGGTGCAGGAGAGAGTTTTTATTTATCAGCAAAAGATAAAAAAGAAGGGAACGTTATTTGTACTTCTAATTATATGACCGCTTTGATTTCTATTAATCAGAGACCTATAAGGTTGGAAATAAAAGATGTAGTCAATTTTTCTAAGAACAAACAAATATTCACACACGAAAAATACACGTTAATAATAATTGAAGGTCCTGCAAGAAAAGTTGGCGATGAGGATTACACGATGAAAGGAACCCTTACATTAAAATATAATTCAGATGTTGTCTGGACGAAAAATATTATAGGCGAAGGCGGTGACTAAAGCTCCTTCAATACATCGTCCACCCAACCCTTACCCCAATTCTCAATCTGTTCAACTGTCCATAGCGAGGGGTAAAATATCCGTTTCTGGAAACGCGGAGGCAGGTACTTTTGCCAGTTAGTGCCGCCGGTTGCTTTTATTTCCTCGGGTTCGCGGTTCAGGTAGCGCACAGCCGACTTGTAATGCGATAAGGGCCAGTTCACATTTACGTTTACATCCAATCGCCGCAACTCATCTTCAAGAAACGGGGTCGATTGCCCTTCAGATTGCAATTGTTGCAACAAGGCGTTAAAGTTAAGCTGTGTATTTGCCTCGCCTAACTCAATAAAGGTTTTCGCATATTTTTTTTCAAACTGCCTAAGTGTTAAAGTCTTTTTTCCTGTTGATAATTCGGTTGCACCAAATTTCCAGTACAGAAAATCAAATTGTTCCTCAATAGCAGCGCTGCGCAACTCCTCCCGTTTATCTCTGGCCACCAGGTTAATGAAATCCGTAGCGTAGATCTCTATCATACGATATTGTCCACTCTGAAAACCACTTGCGGGCAGCAGCGACATCCTGAATTTTAAAAACTGATCTTTTTCCATCCCGTCAACCATTATTTCGAATGATTGGGTAAGCGCTTCGAAATAGCGATTAATCCGTTTTAAACGTGTCGTAAAAAAATCGGCTGTTAACGATTGTTTTTCGGTGATCTGTTTACACTCATGCAGCACCAGCTTAAAATAAAGCTCAGTGATCTGGTGATACATGATAAATATTTCCTCGTCCGGGAATGGCGTTTTTGGACTTTGCAAGCTCAGTAGGGTATCCAGATGAATATAATCCCAATAAGTTAAAAAGTCAGCGTGCAGCAGACCGTCCAGGTACGAGGGCATATCCTGCCCCATGGCTTCGTACTTTTCCTGCAAAAGCGCCAGGCGTGTTTCTATTTCCGGGTTGATACTCATAAGGGAGGTTTGAGCAAAGGTAATAAAGCTTGCAAATACAGAAACAAAACAATTATATTTATAGTTAAGGATTAAATACGGAAATGAAGAAAATATTAATCGCTGTTGATGACAGTAAAGTTTCTGAACACGCTGCTGAATACGGGTTTGACATTGCCCGTTTATATAAGGCAGATGTTGGCCTGGTAAATATTATAGAGCCAATTATTTATCCGCAAACTGGTAATGATATAATAACAGGGATGCCCTTTGAGACGGCCGGGATAGCAGATGCGGAGATCATTAAAGCACAAACGCATTCATCTGAGAATATTATCGAGCAGATAATAAAAAAGTTTGGCGGCGAATTACAGATAACCCATTTTACGGAATATGGCTCAACTGCCGAAGGTATCCTGGCCTGCAGCAAAGAGTTTAAAGCTGAAATGATTGTACTGGGTACGCACAGCCGTACCGGATTGGATCGCCTGCTGATGGGCAGCGTAGCCGAAAACGTTGTACGCCATTCGGATGTACCGGTATTGGTGGTGCCGTTTAAAGAGTCCGAAAGTCAGTAAAGACCGGAAGTCCGGAAGTAAGGCCGACGGCGTCGATTTTCATGAAGTAACAATCTTTCGGACTTTCCGACTTCCGGACTTTCCGACTTTTCCAATCAATACAGCAACCTAAACTTTATCGTATGATCAATGGCTTTCAGCTCGTTCAGCACTTGTTTGCCATAGCCCGCGTTAACATCAGTAATTACATACCCTATTTGTGCATTAGTCACCAGGAACTCACCTACAATATTAATGTTATGCCTTGCAAAAACCTCGTTTATCTGCGCTAATATGCCGGGTACATTAGTATGGATATGTATTAACCGGTGTGCATTGTCGTTACGTGGCGGCTGCAGATCGGGGAAATTACAACTCATATGTGTTTTGCCTTCATTCATAAAAGAGATCACTCTTTTAGGAATAAAATCAACATTGCGTGGATTATACTTCGGGTCATCAAATATAATAATACCGTTTTCGCAGGCAGTTTCAGAAAGCTTGCGACCCACCTTGCCAAAACAGCCTATTACCTTCAAACGACCAGCATTAAGTAGTTGATCGGGGCTGGGCTGGTTGGTTTCATCGCAAAAAAGGACGCCTGCTTCTTCCAAATATTCTTCTTCAATTTTTTCTTTCTGACGGATATTATACCCCTCCTTGCGCATCTGCTCCAGCGCCTCTTCTCCAATATCACCTACAACAAGGCATTTGATCCGGTTCTTGGGATAGGAAATGGCACGCGGCAACTTATTGATGTACAGGAACTCGTCAAAGCTGGGAGTGATATGATCAGCTTTTTCCGCCACTGATTTCCGCTCGATATTTTCGGTAAAAGCAAAGAATTTTTTGATCATTCCCGATTCCTTCAATTGAAAATCGGAATAACCATCCCCTATGCCGAATATCTCGCCCTGCAGGTTCAGCTGTTTTAACAACTTTACCTTGCCGCCTTCTTGTGATAAGGGATTTTCACGATCATAGCCTATAATGTTATCATGCTCGTCAAACACGAATGTGTTGGCATAAATATTTTCTTTTTTGATAGAATATTCGGTAACAACAGGGGTTATAAACTCTTTGAATCCGCCCGAAACGATAAGTACCTGGTCCTGGTGAAGTTTGAAAAAGGCACTGTTGCGCGAAAAAGAGGTGGATACCTTCTTCTTTAAATGCGTAACCAATTGTTTTAAATGCTCGCGATTGGCCTGAAGCAGTTTAACCCGGCCCTCCAGTGCAGCGCTAAAAGATAATTGGCCCTCCATTGCGGCGTTGGTAAAATCTTCTATCTGCCTGTAAATATTTTCCCTGTCGGGATGATGTTTTAAGGAAATCCGGGCAAGCTCGTCTAATGCCTCAACCTGCGTAAATGTGCTATCGAAATCGATAATAAAGTACTGGTCCATTTACCTGCAAATGTGCAACTTTTGCGCGATGCTTCATAGCAGAATATTGAGTTTGTTGATGGGGTAGCTCTGTATTGTAGCAGAGCCGGATTATGATAGGCCTTATTCGAACATGGAACACTAAACAAAGAATTTTGAATGAGAAAGTATTAATTCTACATTCAAAATTCCTTGCTTGATTTCAAAAACCTTATTTGACCTGATCAGTAGTGGTTCTTACAAGCCCGATCCCGGAGAAGAAAAATAATATCGCAATAACACCCACAACCATCATAGTGGTATAGTTTCCGGCGTGTTGTATAATACTTATGCCAGTATAAATTAAGCCGATAATACCTAACACAGTAAGTATAGCTCCAAAAGTGCGTTTTAAGTTCATAATTACGTTGCCATTTATTTTGCAGTATTTAAAAAACAAATAGCGCACCAAAAAATAAAGGCTATATTTATTTCCTATAAATATGAGTTATGGAAGTTGGAATACCTTTATTGATTGTTGGCTTTATAGCATTGGTTATACTATTTAGCTCATTTGTGACTGTAAAACAGGGCACTATCGCAGTTGTTACTGTTTTCGGTAAATACCGCCGCATTTTATCACCCGGCTTAAACTTTAAAGTGCCTTTGATAGAACAGGTATATTCGCGTATATCTATCCAAAACCGCTCAGTTGAACTGGAGTTCCAGGCGGTAACTATTGATCAGGCTAACGTGTATTTTAAGGCGATGCTTTTATATTCTGTGTTAGACCAATCCGAAGAAGCGATCAAAAATGTGGCTTTTAAATTTATTGATGAGCGTAACCTGATGCAGGCCTTGGTGCGCACCATTGAGGGTTCAATCAGGGCATATGTCGCCACCAAACGACAGGCGGATGTGTTGATATTACGTCGCGATATAGTAGACCATGTGAAAGAACAGCTTGACCAGGTGCTGGAAACCTGGGGCTACCATTTAATGGACCTGCAGCTGAATGATATTACTTTCGACGAAGTGATTATGAAATCAATGAGCCAGGTGGTAGCATCAAACAATCTGAAGGCTGCCGCAGAAAACGAAGGGCAGGCATTGCTGATCACTAAGACCAAAGCGGCAGAAGCCGAAGGTAACGCCATTAAGATAGCCGCCGAAGCTGAACGGCAGGCCGCACAACTGCGTGGCCAGGGTATTGCCTTGTTTCGCGAAGAGGTGGCCAAGGGGATGACAGTTGCCGCCAAAGAAATGGAGAGCGCCAACATGGATACTTCCGTTATCTTGTTTACTATGTGGACAGAGTCTATCAAACATTTTGCTGAAAACTCGCAGGGGAACGTCATATTCCTTGATGGCTCGACGGCTTCGATGGAACGCACAATGAAAGAAGTAATGAGCTTAAACCTTTTGCACGATCAGAAAGTCAAAAAGTAAAACTTTTACTTGACCGATTCATGAGATTTAGCTTAGGGAAGATGATATGTGCAGTTGCCTTGTGTATCGCAGGCACTCAAATATTGGTGGCGCAACCTTACCACCAACTATCCATTGATGATTTTGAAGGCAACCCGCGTTCTCGTACCGGTGTAATTGCTTACACCAATTGCACAATTGATCTTAAATACCAGGCACACCCGGACAAGGGATTTTACCGCTTAATTTTTGATATCAGGCTCATCCTGAACAGGGATAAGTCGTGGATGGACAAATCGCGGATAAGATCATCCGAAATGCTGGCGGAAATATTGAAGCATGAGCAGGGTCATTATATCATTGCTTACCTTGAGCAGCAGGAGGTGCTTCGCGAAATGGGCAAAACCCGTTTTGTTGAGGATTATCAATATAGGGTGAGCGAAATATTTAATCGTATCGACGCCAAATACAAGCAGCTTAACTATGATTATGATGAAGATACCGCACACATGGTTAACCGTACCCAACAAAATAGCTGGGACCTGTATTTCCGCAAGAGGTTGGAGTTTATGCCGCCTACTTAGTCTTGACAGTTAATATTATAGTTATTAAAATGTGTTTAGCTATTGAGACTAAAATAAATCAAAAACAATGTCATTTCGACGAGTTGCCCGGGGCGGAGAGTTGGCCGACGAGGAGAAAACTTCTACTCGATGCCGGTTGACGATGTATGGCGCATAAGTTTTCTCCTCACGCCACACACAATTCCAGCCCTAGTTTGTCGAAATGACATAGTTTTTTAGTTGAATTGGGCGTTAAACGGCAATCGCTAAACAAGTCTAATAATATTATCTATTTTTTATAATCAGAAATATTCAACTGATGCTTGCAAAAGCTATACTCATGCTCCTGGTTTGAGCAGATAACCGTCAGGCGGTTAACGGCGAATTGTTCTACCAAACTAAGGTACCATTCCACGCCCTGTGCGTCTAAATTTGAGGTGGGCTCATCGAGCATAAGTAATGGTGTGTCCGCGCAAAAGGCCAAAACGAGTTTAAGCCGCTGTTTCATTCCGGATGAAAAATATTTGACAAGTTTATTTTTGCTTCCGTCCAGGTTTAATAATTCGATCAGCGCCTTCTTATCTATGCCCGGGAGGTATGGCTTAAACTTAAAATGAAAGTCGGCCATCTCATCCAATGTAAATTCCTCTATCAGTTCGAGATAAGGCGCTGCAAGACTGAGTTGCTTAAAGACGGACTCCATTTCGAGTACCTTATCATTCAAAAAAAAATCAATATTACCAGAGGAAGGTGAC
>JANYAB010000639.1 GCA_025355225.1 Bacteroidota bacterium | reverse complement strand
TGCGAAGAGAGCCATGAATGTGGCAATAAAACTTCTTCGGTTAATGCCCGGCAATCTCATTTTTTGGTTTAATCAGGTTGAAATAATTAAAGTGAATATCTGAATATTTTTTGTCATTAGACCATTTTTAATTTGCGAAATATAATTAAATGCTTAGAAAGGCAACCCGATAAATCATCAAAATACCTGTTTAAACAATCTCATTTTTCGCTATCTTCACTTCTATAAACCGTAAAACACCTTAAATGCAGCCTTTACCATTATCCAAACGCCCCGTGGACATCGCACTGATCGTATTTTTTTGTGTCAATCTTTTTTTTATAACTTATATTGTTGACGTGGAGCAGCTTGTTATTACCGATGCAAACCACTTCCAATATCCCATCTGGCCGCCTGCAAAAATGGTGGACCTGGTGCACTGGTATGGCCACAATTTCGACCCGGTGCTAATCGCGAGGCCGGCCTGGTGGCGCGCCACGATATGGATCGATTCGATTTTCTTTGGCCCCTTTTATGCGTTTGCCATTTATGCTTACTGGAAGGGGAAAAACTGGATACGTTTTGCAAGCATTGTATGGGCCTCGGTGATGCTGACCAATGTATCCATCATCCTGTTCGAAGAAGTGTGTGGCGAGCATGTTTCCCCGCAACTGGGCCGGGTATTTTTGTCGAATGCGGCATGGGTTATTTTTCCGGTTATTGTGATGTATAGGATGTGGCGGTCGGTTTACCCATTTGGGAGCCCGTAGGGTGGAGTATGAGTATTACACGGCGTCTATCGACTCACCCCGACTTTGCTTCGCTTGTCGACCCTCTTTGCTGCGCAAAGAAGGTGAAAAAGTTTTAATACCCTCTTTGCGAAGCAGAGAGGGTGATCCGGCGAAGCGCAGGTCGGTCCGAAGGACTCCTTTGGATGTGAGTAAAATAGGCGGTTTGCCCGGTAAGCGGCCATAAAATATAAAGCCAAAAATGACCTTCAAACAAAAATATGGCAACACAGCTTTAGTGGCAGGCGCATCCGAAGGGATGGGGGCCGCGTATGCGCATACCCTGGCAGCGCGGGGGCTTGACCTGGTGCTGATCGCCCGCCGTAAGGAACCGCTCGAAGCAAGAGCCCGCCTGATCACCGAACTATATGGTGTAAACGTGCTGCCAGTCGTGTGCGATCTAACAACACCTGATGCCACACAGCAAATTATACGGGCCATTGGCGATAGGTCCATTGATTTTATGGTGTATAACGCGGCTTTATCCTATATCGGGCCATACCTGGCCACCAGCCTGCGAACGCATACAGATATTGCACAGGTAAATATGCTCACACCGTTTGCCTTGCTTCATTATTTCGGCGGCAAAATGGTGGAGCGGGGCAGGGGCGGGGTTGTGCTGATGTCGTCTATCGCCGGATTCCAGGGCTCGGGGTATTTGGCGACTTATGCGGCCACCAAAGCGTTCAATCGCGTTCTGGCCGAAGGCTTGTGGTACGAGTGGAAGCCCAAAGGCGTGGATGTGATAGCCTGCTGTGCCGGCGCTACCTCGACGCCCAATTACCTCAACACCAAACCCGGCAAAGCCAGCATACTCGAGCCGAAACCGCAGCTGCCCGAACAAGTTGTGGAAGAATGTTTACGGAAAATAGGCACAACGCCTTCCTTCATCAGCGGCACAGGCAACAAGCTGGTTTCCTTTTTAATGCAACACGTTTTCCCGCGGAAAAAAGCGGTGATGATAATGGGCGATGGAATGCGGAAGATGTATAATATCTGAACCGTTGATTAAGCTGATTTAGATGATTCTTTTGAGTTTAGAGCTATGCACGCGTATTGTATGAATCAGAATTCGCAGAACCTGCCTGCCTGCCTGCCGGCGGGTTAAAGAATTTTCAGAAGTCGGGTCATTCTTCAAGTCGATAAACGAGAAGTCATTGAAGACCTATTTAAAACATTAATTGAAATATTGTGGTTCTTACATCAATTAATGCTTTTGCCTTTTAAAAATAACTTTGCTGCATCAAGTTCGGGCCTGTTCGAATCCGTGGAATTTGCAACAGCAGTTAGTTGCCGGTACCGGGAATTTGCTTTTTCAAAATTGTGCAGCTTTTCAGCAGCTGATGCCGCGCCGTAGAGGCCGTTAAACCGGTTAGGGTGCGTTTTTAAATCGGCTTCGTAGGCTTCTAAAGCCTGGTCTGCTTTGTTCATTTGCAGTAACATATCTCCCAAGAATTCTCTTGCCGGAATCACTTCGCCTGGCGTAACAGGATTTTTTTCGGTTTTGTCTTCCATATCGGCGGCAAGCGTCATCGTCTTTAATGCTTCATCGTTCTTTCCTTCTTTAAAAAGTATCCAGGCATTGGATATAATGATCTGAATTTTTACCTGGTTGGCTTTATAAGCGTCCTTTTGCTGCATTAAAGTATCATAGATCGCATCCAGGTTTTTTAACTCAATCTTCGCTAAATCAATTTTACCGGTGTGAACATAGCCAAGAACCCGTGTAAAATGAATAATTGCTTTTTGCCATGGAAATTTTGCCCATGGAAAATCAGCCGGATGTGTTTTGAGATTGGCTGCATCTTCCCAAAGTTTGTTTTCGAGTACATAACGGGCGGGAATAGCGGCGAAAGCATAGGCATCTTTAAAGCTAACCGGGTAAACCGTATCAATAGTTTTAAGGTAATCGCATTGCTCTTTTGCATGCTTATTGTCCGCTTTTTGTAAATAGGAATAAACCAGGTAGTCCAAACCATGCAGTTCCTCGTCCCAATGTCCTTTGATACCGGTACTCCCCGCATAGCACCTTGCAGACGAAGTAGAAGCCAAATTTGATTGAATACATTCGTCCCAAAGCCCCAGCCTTGTAAAAATATGCGAAGGCATATGCAGGGCGTGCGCTGACGATGGCGCGATGGAAGCATACTTTCTTGCTGCCGGCAGGGCCAGTATAGCAAGCTCCGGGTAATCGTAAGTATGAATAATATAATGTACTATTCCCGGGTGCTTGGGTTCGCCGGGATAAAGGGTGGTCAAAATTGCTCCTGCTTTTCTTTGATTGCTGTAAGATTTATCTGCAGGGTCTGCAGCTGCATCAAGCGCTAAAGCATAAAATATGGCAGCTTCCTTATCGTCCGGATTTTCGCGATAGGTGTTTTCCATTGCTTTTTCAAAGCGGACGCTGCGCGTATGATGGTCCGCCTTATCCCAATCCTTGTAAAACAACGCCATGGCATCAATATAACCGGATTCTCTTTTTGATTTTTGCGTGATCGACTGTGCAATAGCGATTGCTTTTGCTCCCTTTTTTAGTTCGTCCCCGCTGGGTGGCGCCCACAGCGGATGGTTGTTGCACATAGCCACTCCCCAGTAGGCCATGGCACAATCCGGCTCTTCATCAATAACTTTTGCAAAAACTTTTTCTGCTTCGTCATATTCAAATGAGTGAAGTAGCGCTACAGCCAGGTTAAAGTCTTCTTTTACTTTCCCGGTACATGATGTTTCAAAATCTACTGAGCCAAATTGCTGACCTGGCGGCCCGCATAAAGTTATTTTCCCCCGTTTCAGGTTGATCGCATTTATGGCATCGTTTGAAGGGGCATTGTGTTTCCCGTTGCATGCTGAGAGTATAATTAGGGATAGACTGAAAAACCCCGGGCACACCGCCCGTAATAATCTTTTCATACCTGTCTGAATATAATTTTTTCAAGGAGTAGCATTGGGGACTGCCACGAATGATTGCAGTATGAAAATACACAATCAAATGGAATAGATCAAATTTATAAATTTTGATTTTTGGATTGCAGGTGATTTGATTTTTGTATTGTTAAGTGGGAACGAAAAAGGTTTAGTGGCTCTTACGTACACTATCTTCCTTAATCCTGGCCAGGTACCATCTATCCTTAACCTTTGCCATGGTGCAAGTCAGGTATAAATTCAAACTGTCACCGAGAATTTCAACTTGAAAAACTGCCGGGCTTGCCGGTTCTTTTGTGAGCTTGTACTCATTAAACGAGTAGGAGCTAAAGCCATTAACCCGATCTTTAATATATTTACTGGTGTGGAGCTGCTCAATACCCTGTTCAAAATAAGCCGGTTCATCCAGTATAAATTTAACTAATCCATATCCTGCTCCGGATAGGAGTGCAAGTATCAGATAGCCTTTCAATATTAGTTTTATAACTGCTTTGGACTTTAACCGTTGCCTCAAGAAGCTATAGGCCAGGTACGTAGTTGAAACAGTACCGGCAGCGAAAATGAGGATGATCAGTAGTGGATAACCCATGGTTTTTGATAAGGTCCTTCAGTCAAAGATAAAATATTTCCTGATTAAATAGTATTCGGCCCGTTCGCGCGGGGAATTCGCAACGACGCGGGGAAAAGCTATCAGTGGAAACAGATACCGATCCTTTTTTTAGTAGCAGTGGCAGTTTGTGGTAGCAGTAATTTCAGTGTTAAGGATGGACATGGAAAGTTTAAAGCCCAGCGGCGACTCTCTCCCTAAACGCTCCAAACTTTCTTTGGATTTTTCCACACGACAGTAAGGGTGTTGGTTATTCGTGTTTTATAGAGCAGGCCTACAATTTTGTAGCATTCTAATTTAAATTCAATACAGCAGCAAGATATTTTTACTTTGCCACCGGTTGTCTCAACCATCGGGTGTTGGTGGTGAAGGGGGCAACTTGCGGTTTCAACTACGGTCTTTAAATAAGAATAGAATTCCATGATTTACTTTTAAACATTAAGTGTAGTTCAATTGAACAATTAAAAACAATTGAACTTTCAATTAGGGATTCGGCTACACTTAACTTATCAGCAAATACAAACAAGTAACTACCTAAAGATAAAAAATGTTTTTTGATTTATTGTATAATTATTTAACCAGAAA
>JANYAB010000615.1 GCA_025355225.1 Bacteroidota bacterium | reverse complement strand
CAAAATCAGAAATTGATGGTAAACAATTTGCATTTTTTTATGATCGTTTTTTAAATGTTTTAACGCTTGATTTAATTCAGGCAGGCATCAATTAAATTTAATGCGCTAAACATCAGTGTTTTACAGAGTGCTAAAATACAGTGGTAGTATCGGCTCAAACATGATATTTATCATTTCTAAAGATGATTAAAATCAGGTTTGACGGGGAAAAATGGCAATGGCTGCACCCAATTTATACCTCATCACGTTAATTAAATTAAGATACGCGGGCAATGAAAAATTCCTCAAATAAGCACATAGCCGGTTTTGGTGACGGTGTTTTTTAAACGGTCATTATCTGCTTAGATTTAAATTACGGTTAGATTTAGCAGCTATATAACTAAATCCCCCTGGGCCTATTACGGGGTATTTAGCTTTATAACAAAAGCTTGAATAGCTTAAAGGGCGGCTATTTTGCTGCAAGTCTTTGTCTATATCGGGGTTTAACAACCGGTTAGGGTGTTACAGATATCGTTGTGTGAGAAATGAAGGCCTATTTATTTTCTTTTGAAGCAACACAGCACTTTGAAACTCGACTGTTCAATTTGTTATAACTCAAAAGTTCCACAACCGCGAAATGTTAAAGCCAATTAAAAATTGTCCTTTTGTGAAATCACTTTGATTGAAAAGGTTATTGTTTTGAGGTAACAAAGAACTGTAATTACCAAAAAATATCTCAAAATCATGACCGCTTGTCTTCATTTCTATTCCAAAACTGATATTAGGGCGCGGGCTATTACCCGATTGCTGGGCAAGCGGCTGATCATAATTTACTATGATGGCCGATCCATCGGATATTTTATACCTGCCTGACGCGGCGATCGAAAAATGAACGCCATTCCATTTTGGTATTTCATTCCCATCTACATTCAAAAAACCTGCCGGATTATTAAATATGGATAAACTCGGGCTTATCTGCAAAGAGAATTTATCGGTAAACTTCCTGGCGACGATGATCTGGCTAAAATAACTGAAACGGTCGGAAACAGCTAAAAACAGATTGGTGCTATCCTTTTTCCTGGTATCCATTGCGACATTTCCAAAATAAGTAATACTTACCGGCATCGCGCCGTCTTTTGTTTGTTTTAGTATCGCATATTTTAAATTCCAGTCAACCTGCATATTTTCGTTTGTTGCATCAAATCCAACTTGTAAATTATTAACCGGCGTATAACTAAATCCAAGTTTCATGGTGGCGCCGGCAAAAAGACCGAACAAATCGGTAAAGCCATTATTTACAACACCAAACCTATGCTGAATATCAAATTCAAAGGTCCCTTTTATAGGTACCATTACGGTTTGGTTATCTATTATAAAATTCCCGTCAAACGTGTTTTTTACATAGGGGTTTTTCTTAACAACAGCATCGGCGGCAGTTGAATCTTTCGCTGCTGCTGTTTTTTTCCCTGGTGATTTCTTTGTAGTACTCTGTGTAGATGAATCCTGTGCCATCAAAGTGCTCAGGCAGCAGCTGAGTACAATCAATAAGCAAGCCTTTACAAAACCCGAAATTGATGATGAATAAGTAACGTGTGTGTTCATTTGAGTTGTTTTTTTAAATTGTTTTAGCATATGGAGTAATCCATGTGCTGTTAAGAATGAAATAATTTAATTTGTTAATTTGACGACTTTTCTTGATACCAACTTAGTATCGTAAAATGGACTGAGGAGTGATATTTATCATTATAAAAGATGATTCAGTTCGGAGTTTGATCTGCAGTCGGAATATTGGACCAGTGCTTATCTAATATTCCCTTCATCTCAATTATCCTAATTGGAGTGGAGGTTGAGTTTTATAAACAAAGCAATTTTTCTGAGAATTGTTTCGGTTAGGCCATAATATTTGCCCTGAAGGATCGCTATGCCCATTCTTTAGTTATTAATAGAGCAGGGGATAAACAAAAAGAGGGGATATAGTTCAGGCTTGGGTAGCTACTCCTTTATCTTTTTCAAAAAAGGGCTATTCTCCAAAAAAAGTCTGAAATTATCAGGGTTGTTCACGATATTGTTATGTTCATGCAGGCTGTGTATGTACACCAGCCGATTGTTCCTTAGTTGCTCCTGAGTTATATTGGTTTCTTCTGTTTCCAAATAGGGAATGTGTGCCTGTCCCAGTAGTTGTACCATGTTGTGGCTTTCTTCGCTGGTGCCGCCATGATCAGTATACAAATGGATAAACCGATGGGCGCTATCTGCGTTTATCCAGGCCATAAATTTTTCTGTTTCGCCATACAGTGCATCAAAAAGCATAGCCTCATCAACCGGCATTTGGCCGTTTTGAATTATACGTGCCATCACACGGTAGGCCCCGCTATGGCCACCTAACAAGATATGGCCGTAAGTGCAACTTTTAGCTATAAGGTGCTTAGACTTCAGTCCATTTAAAACATCGCCGACCAACGCCTTAAATACACCAGTATTTTCAAGTTTGCCGCCATAACTGTCGGGGGCATCTTTGGCGGTTTCGGCCAAAACTAATACCGCATTGCAATGGGAGGCAATAAATTGTTTGGTAAGTTGATAAAATGCAGCGGCCGTGTCGACATTGTTGCGCCAGCCATGGAACCAAAAAACAAGATCGACCGCTTTTTTAGTGTCCAGATTTTTTGGGACAATGATAAGTACGGTACTATCATGGTAATGCTCAGCTGCTGTATACAACACTTTGTCATAAACATGGCCATTTGCTCTGCCGGTATCAGGAAATGAAGTATGCGAAGATTGAATATGAAAAGTTATTGCCCCGGTAGTACCCTGCGCAAATGATGGTAGAGAATGACCAAATAATACAGCAAGGAGAATTAGAAAAGAAAGAGAAAACCTCATATTAAATTCTATAATTCCTAAAGATAGAAATTATGGAATTTAAATGATGCAGGATATTAAGACATATTAGCGCGATTTAAGCATTTTGCCGCTGTCAACAGGGAATTTTAAACTATCCATTGGAATGGGTCTGGCTGTTTTAATCTCTTGCAACGCCAGGTAAGTTTTCTTCCAGTCTATTTTATCTTTTTTATTCTCGTTTGATTTGGTCGTTGTATCTGCCTTATTGTAAAAAATAAGAATATTATCCTTTAAGGGGAGTGTCAGGTTACTAAACTTCTCGCTCTGTAGCTTTATCAGCATTAAACTATAAGTTTGATCAGCAAGGCCGTATTCTCCGGGTACGGTTGCTTTTCCGGTATCAAAATCAATATCAGCTAAATCAATATGATCCTGGTGTCGCAGCGTGTTTAAAGCAATGGCGTAATGAGCCGCCGTGGTATCAAAGCTTTGAATAAATAACTTTTCGCCTTCCGGTCCGGGATCTTGAAATTTTAAAGATCTTAAGGGTCCAATTTTTGGTAATATTTGTATGATGAATGCGAATATTCTTTCCTTAAATTTAGGTTTTTCGCGTTCACGGCCAAACTCCTGGTAATATTCTTTCTTTTTTATTCTATAGTGGAATTTCCTGGCTGTAGCAGTAGGATTGGTTTTACGTATATCGGCTTTTTTTATAACCCAGGCAGTCCTGGTTAACCCGGGAAACAAACTCTTAACCGACCACCTGAAGGTTGAAATGGTTAATGAAAGGTTACCGAAAACTTCATTTATATCTTCGCCATAAGTTTTAAGAAATGCCCTTTCCAATACGGGGCGCGCCACATTAAACCCAATAAAATCATGATAGGATTCGGGTAAATAATTGCCCCTGGCAGTTTGCAATACGTCAAAAGCAAATTCCATCCTTTTATGCGATGTATTGTCGTCGTCATATGTTACAACGCTTCCAAATTTTTGTCCTATCTTGGGATAAACAATTGGTACAGCCTTATTAGTACCCAGCGAGTGCCCATATTTATCAGTCAAATAATGAGCGAGAGCGCCCAACGAAAAGGCATACTCATTCAAATTATGTGATTCATTCAACAGGTTCTCTACAAAATCACCGCTCCGTACATAATGCACCAGGTTAGTAAAATAAGGGTTCCCAAAGGGGAAATAACCCATATCCGCTATAAGTGAGCCGCCATAAGCATAAGATCGGGCTATTTTAAGATCAGCGGCGGTGGCGGCTGGATATTTTTGTTTCAGTAATGGCAGGATGGACTTTTCCCAACTGGCATCAATAATGGCTTCGTGCGCAAAAACGGAATAGGCTTTTGATGACAATGGACTTAAAATCCCTAATATGAGTATGACAAGAATATACTTATCTAAAGCAAACCGCTTCATGAAATTAGCTCAAGCATGTGCATGTAGTAATATCAAAAGCGATGGAATTGTTTTAGACGGGGCGGCAATTGTGAATAATTGATTTATTTTAATTCTATTTGAATAAAAAAACAGCGAA
This sequence comes from Bacteroidota bacterium, assembly GCA_025355225.1. Lineage (GTDB taxonomy): Bacteria > Bacteroidota > Bacteroidia > Sphingobacteriales > Sphingobacteriaceae > Mucilaginibacter. The sequence goes on along the minus strand of JANYAB010000615.1, from coordinate 1,892 downwards.
TGACCGCCGCTTTGGGATTAAATTTATTCACCAATGAAATACCAAAAGTATACTTTAGCATTAACTATTTTATCTCTCTTGTTGTTATCACTTAAACCTGCCCAAAAAACACCTTCATTTGACGATTACCCTGTTTACACCGGTAATGACCTTGGGGTTGCTTACTCTCCCTTAAAAACTATATTTAAGGTGTGGGTGCCAACCGCATCAGCGGTGAAATTAAGATTGTTTACTGCAGGCGAAGGTGGGAAAGCTACCCGTATCGTCAAATTAAATAAAGGCGTGCAAGGTGTGTGGGAAGCAATTATTAAGCAAGATCTTAAGAACCAGTATTATACTTTCCAGGTTTGCAATAATGGCAGATGGCTGCAGGAACGGCCGGACATTTACGCTAAAGCGGTTGGCGTAAACGGCAAACGCGGAATGGTGGTCGACTTGAAATCAACTAACCCTAAGGGTTGGGCAATAGATAAGAAACCCCCATTAAGAAACTTTACCGATATCATTATTTATGAATTGCATATCCGTGATTTATCAATAAGTCGGCAATCGGGGATCAAACATAAAGGGAAGTTCTTAGGATTAACAGAAACCGGCACCAAAACCCCAGATGGAGAATCTACCGGGCTTGACCATATCAAAGAGCTTGGGGTAACGCATATTCATTTACTGCCTTCGTTTGATTTTAATTCCGTTGATGAAACAAAGTCCGGTGCCAATCAATATAACTGGGGGTATGATCCTCTAAATTATAATGTTCCCGAAGGAAGTTACTCTACCAATCCCTATGATGGGAACGTGCGGATACATGAGTTTAAGCAAATGGTGCAGGCGTTACATACCCATGGCTTAAGAGTGATATTGGACGTAGTATATAACCATACCAGCGACACTTCGTCAAATTTTAACCAGTTTGTTCCGGGTTATTTTTACCGGCATACGGCAAAAGGCGCATACTCCAACGCTACGGGCTGCGGTAACGAAACCGCATCTGAAAGAACTATGATGCGTAAATATATGATAGAATCGGTAGTTTACTGGGCCAAAGAATACCATTTGGACGGTTTCCGTTTTGATTTGATGGGCGTACATGATATCGGGACAATGAATGATATTAGCGCTTCTTTGCATAAAACTGACCCTACCATATTTATTTATGGCGAAGGATGGACTGCAGGCCAAAGCCCGTTGGCGGAAAACCTGCGTGCAGTGAAAGTAAATGCAGGAAAGTTAGATAAAATAGCAGTTTTTAACGATGATATGCGTGATGGCATAAAAGGTGGGTGGAGCGATGTAAAAGCAAAAGGCTTTGTTAGTGGTACAGCCGGAACAGCAGAAAGCGTTAAATTCGGCATTGTGGGCGCAACTAAGCATCTTCAAATCGATTATAGCCTGATCAATTATTCGAAAGCGCCATGGGCCGCGGAGCCTTATCAAACCATTAATTATGTATCGTGCCATGATGATAATACCTTATTCGACCGGCTTAAAATTTCGAACCCCGGAGCTTCGGAAGCTGACCTGATAAAAATGGATAAATTAAGCAATGCCATTGTGCTTACATCGCAGGGCGTTGCGCTGCTGCATGCCGGCGCCGAAATGCTGCGCACTAAACAAGGCATAGCCAACTCCTTCAATAGTCCCGATTCTATTAATCAGATAGACTGGTCCCGGAAGAAGAGGTATAAAGAGGTATTCAACTATTACCAGGCATTGGTGGCTCTTCGGAAAAATCATCCGGCCTTCAGGATGCCGTGGGCAAAATTGATTCAAGACCATCTGAAATTTTTTGAAACAAATGACCCCAATATAATAAGTTACCAGATAAACGGTAATGCTAATGGCGATACCTGGAAAGATGTATTGGTTATATTGAATGGAAACACTGTTGA